>JBAVCR010000319.1:0-18476 GCA_049586815.1 Anaeromyxobacteraceae bacterium | reverse complement strand
GCCTCCGCCGCCGCCGGCGACCCGCCAGCCCACGGTCGCCCCGCCTCCCGGGCCGCCGTCCGCCTACGCCCTCTCCGACAAGGGCTGCGGCAGCGAGGGGCTCCTCTCGGTCCGGTCCGGGCTGGGCGAGTGCACGCGCTGCAAGCTGCACGGCGGCCGCACCCGCCTCGTGTTCGGTGTCGGCAATCCCTCCGCCGAGCTGATGTTCGTGGGGGAGGGGCCGGGCGCGGACGAGGACGTGCAGGGGGAGCCGTTCGTGGGCCGCGCGGGCCAGCTCCTCACCAGGATGATCGACGCCATGGGCTTCAGCCGCTCCCAGGTCTACATCGCCAACGTGGTGAAGTGCCGGCCCCCCGGCAACCGCGACCCGGAGCCCGACGAGATCGAGGCCTGCGAGCCCTTCCTGAAGGCCCAGATCGCCGCCATCCGCCCCCGGATCATCGTGGCGCTCGGACGCTTCGCGGTCCAGACGCTGCTCCGCGACACGACCCCCATCAGCCGGCAGCGCGGGCGCTGGAGGGAGTACGAGGGCGTGAAGCTCATGCCCACGTTCCACCCCGCCTACCTGCTGCGCAACCCCGCCGAGAAGAAGCCGGCCTGGGACGACCTCCAGCTCGTCATGAAGGAGTTCGGCAAGGCGCCGCCGGGGAGGGGAACGTGACGGCGGCGGTCTCGCTGCGGCGCGCCGCGCTCCTCTCGGCCCTGGTCCTCGCGGCGACGGGGATCACCCGCGCGGGCGACGCCCCGGCCACGGGAGCGACGCCGGCCAGGCCGCGCGTCCTCTCCCTGCAGGTGAAGGACGCCATCACCACGGGAACGGCCGAGTACGTGGAGGCGGGCCTCGCCCGCGCCCGGCTGGAGGGCTACGACGTGGTCGCCCTCACGCTCGACACCCCCGGCGGCCACCTCGAGGCCACGCGCGACATCGTCCAGCACATGCTGGCGAGCGACGTGCCGGTGGTGGTGTGGGTGGGACCGGGCGGCGCCCGGGCCGGGTCGGCGGGGGTCTTCATCACGCTCGCGGCCGACGTGGCCGAGATGCACCCCACCTCGGTGATCGGCGCGGCCCATCCCGTGCTCGGGGGCGGGGAGGACGTGGAGAAGCAGGCCGGGAAGGACATGGCGCGCAAGATCGAGAACGACACCGCCGCGTTCGCCCGCTCCATCGCCACCACCCGGGGGCGGAACGCCGACTGGGCCGAGAAGGCGGTGCGGGAGAGCGTCTCGGCCACCGCCGAGGAGGCGCTGCGGCTCGGGGTGATCGACGGGATCACCCCCGACCTGCCCTCGGCCCTCGCCTTCGCCGACGGGAAGACCTGGACCCGGCGGGGGACCCCGCACGCCGTCCGGGCCCGCGACGCGCAGGTGGACGGGGCGGAGATGACGGTGCGCCAGCGCGCTCTCGCCTTCTTCTCCGACCCGAACGTCATCGCCGTCCTGATGATGCTCGGCACCCTGGGGATCGCCCTCGAGTTCTACCACCCGGGAGGCATCGTGCCGGGCGCGCTCGGGGCCATCTTCCTGCTGCTCGCCTTCCTCTCCATGAAGGTCATCCCGGTGAACGTGGGCGCGCTCGTGCTCATCCTCGCCGGAGCCGCGCTGCTCGTGGTCGAGGGCTACGTCACCACCCACGGCATCGCGGGCCTGGCCGGCGCGGCGCTGCTGGGCCTGGGCACGCTCTTCTTCATCGACCGCACGTCGCCCGAGTACCTCTTCGATCCCGCCGCCCTCTCGCTCTCGCCCTGGGTGGTGTGGCCCACGCCCATCGCCATCGCCGCGGTCCTCGGCTTCGTGGGCTGGAAGGTGGCCCGGACGCGGAGCGAGAAGCTGCGGGCCGGGGCCCCCGGGATGGTCGGCGAGGTGGGGCAGGCCACCGCCGGGATCGGGCCGGACGCCGGCGAGGCCTTCGTCCACGGGGAGCTCTGGGCGGCCCGCTCCGACGTCCCCATCCCCAAGGGCTCGACGGTGCGCGTCCTCGCGGTCCGCGGCCTCGTGCTCCACGTGGAGCCGGTCCCGGGCGTGCGCGGTATCATCCCCTGACGACATCCCGGGCTCGGCCCGGGGAGGAGAGCCTCTCATGCCTGCAATCGGCTTGCTCATCCCGATCGCCATCGTGGTCGGCTGGTTCGCGATGGGATTGCGCATCATCAACGAGTACGAGCAGGGAGTGGTCCTCCGGCTGGGCCGCTACGTCGGTCTGCGGACCGCCGGGCTGAAGTGGATCATCCCGTTCGTCGACCGGATGATCATCATCGACATGCGCGTGACCGCCGAGCAGGTGCCCCCCCAGGACGTCATCACCCGGGACAACGTCTCGGTGAAGGTGAACGCGGTCATCTACTTCCGGGTCGTCGAGGCGAGTCGCGCCTTCCTCCAGGTGAGCGACTTCCTCTTCGCGACGAGCCAGTTCGCCCAGACCACGCTGCGTTCGGTCCTCGGCCAGGTCGAGCTCGACGAGCTGCTCTCCCAGCGGGACAAGATCAACCGGCAGCTCCAGGAGATCATCGACCGGCACACCGAGCCCTGGGGCGTGAAGGTCACGGCCGTGGAGGTGAAGCAGATCGACCTCCCGGAGGAGATGCGCCGCTCCATGGCCGGTCAGGCGGAGGCGGAGCGCGAGCGGAGGGCCAAGGTCATCGCGGCCGAGGGCGAGCTCCAGGCGGCGTCCAAGCTGGGGGAGGCGGCCGACATCATCGCGCGATCCCCGGGGGCGCTGCAGCTGCGCTACCTCCAGACGCTCGTCGAGATCTCGTCGGACAAGGGGACGAACACCATCTTCCCCCTGCCGCTCGACCTCATCCGCCCCTTCCTGGAGTCGAAGCAGCCGAAATAGGGGAGCGGCTCCTCCGTAGAAGGGGACTCCGGCGCCCTCCGCGCCGACGGAGGCTCCATGCGTCGCCCCTCGCTCCTCGCCATCGCCGTCGTCGCCGCCTCGCTGCCCGCCCTGGCACTCGGCGCGCCCGTCACCACCCAGGCGCCCGTCCCGGGCCCCTTCGACCGGGTGGCCGCCCGCGGTGAGTTCGAGGTCCAGGTCCGGGAGGGGACCCCGGCGAGCATCGCCATCGAGGCCGAGCCGGGGTGGGCGGAGCGGATCCAGGTGGAGGTCGCGGGAGGCGAGCTGCGCCTCACCCGGAAGAAGGAGTACGACTCCGCGAAGGGCGTGGTGGTGAAGGTCGTCACGCCAGAGTTCCACGGCCTCACCGTGAGCGGGAGCGGCAGGGGCTGGGCGGAATCGGGCCCCGCCCCGCGCGACGTCCGCCTCGGCGTGAGCGGCTCGGGCGAGCTCTCCTGGAAGGGCGCCGCGAAGGCTCTCGACCTCTCGGTCTCCGGCTCGGGGAGCATGAAGGCTTTGGGCGCCTCGACCGGGCTCGATGCCTCCATCTCGGGCTCCGGGGAGCTCGCCTACGAGGGCGAGACCGGCCCGGCCAGCGTGTCGGTCTCTGGTTCGGGCGACGCCAGCCTGGCCGGGAAGGGTACGAGCCTGAAGGTGGCGGTATCCGGCTCGGGCGGGGTCGACGCGAAGGGCTTCGCGGTCCGGGACGCCACGGTCTCCATCGCCGGGTCCGGCGACGTCGACGTCCGGCTCGCCGGCGGGACGCTCACCGCCCAGATCGCCGGGTCGGGAAACGTGACCTGGTCCGGCGAGGGCAAGGTCGGGGCGGTCGCGACGGCCGGATCCGGCCGGGTGCGGCAGCGCTGAGAGGCCCGCGGGATCGCTACAGCGCGGTCCGGATGACGCCGGCCGCGTCGGACCAGGCCCGGGCCATCGTCGGCGTGTTGAACGCGAAGCCGGGCACGCCGCCCGGGCCGACCACGATGACGCCTCCCTGGCCACCGACCCGCGCGCCGAGCATGCGGATGCCCTCGGTGGCGGCCTCCGCGGCGCCGAGCCCCGCTCCGACCAGGTCGGCGACGTGCCGTGCGAGCGTCACCTGGATGATCTTCTCGCCCCCACCGGTGGAGGAGACCGCTCCCCGCCGATCGTCGGCGTAGGTCCCGGCACCGATGAGCGGCGAGTCGCCGACCCGACCGGGGCGCTTCAGGAAGGTGCCGCCGGTGGAGGTCGCGGCGGCCACGTGGCCCCTCCGGTCCCGGGCCACCGCACCGATGGTGCCGCCGCCCACGGTGGCCGGCTTCCTGCCCTGCGCCGCGTCGAAGCGCGCCCGCTGCTGGGGGATGACGAGCCGGTCGTTGGGCCAGGGCTGCATCCCGACCTCCCGGGCGAACCCCGACGCACCGTCGCCCACGAGGAGCAGGTGGCCGGACTGCTCGAGCACGGCCCGGGCGAGGAGCACGGGGTTCTTCACGTCCCGGACGCAGGCCACGGCGCCCGCGGAGAGGGTCGCGCCGTCCATGACGGAGGCGTCGAGCTCGACGTGGCCGGCGGAGGTCAGGGTGGCGCCGGTGCCGGCGTTGAAGGTGGGGTCGTCCTCGAGGATCCGCGCCGCCAGCACCACGGCGTCGAGCGCGCTCCCGCCGGCACGGAGGAGGTCCCAGGCCGCGGCCGCGGCCCGTCCGACCCCGTCCTCCCGCGGCGCCTCCGGTCCCAGGCCCGAGGTTCCGGAGTCGTCGAGGGAGCCGGCGCCGCCGTGGACGGCGACGGCAGGGAGGGAGGGGTCGGTCATGGCGGCCGGAGACTAACCGGGCCGCGCCGGGGTGCAAGGCGCATCTCGCCTTGACGCGTCCGACGCCCCGTCCCTATCGTCTCGAACGCCCCGGTCCGGGGCCCCACCAGAGAGGATTCCATGTCCGGACGCGAAGTCGTGATCGCAGGCGCGGCGCGAACCCCCATCGGCTCGTTCCTGGGCAGCCTGGCGGCAGTCCCGGCGCCGCGGCTCGGCGCCATCGCCATCCGCGCGGCCCTCCAGCGCGCCGGTGTGGACCCCGCCGCCGTCGACGAGGTCATCATGGGCAACGTGCTCCAGGCCGGCGTCGGGCAGGCCCCGGCGCGCCAGGCGGCGCGGTTCGCCGGGATCCCCGACGGCACGCCGGCGTGGACCCTCAACAAGGTCTGCGGGTCCGGCCTGAAGGCCGTCATCAGCGCAGCCCAGGCGATCGCTCTCGGCGACGCCGACGTCGTGGTGGCGGGCGGGATGGAGTCGATGTCGAACGTCCCGTACTACGACCTGAAGCAGCGCACCGGCTCCCGGATGGGCAACGTCCCGCTCGTGGACGGCATGGTCTTCGACGGCCTCACCGACGCCTACGACGGCACGCACATGGGGATCTCGGCGGAGGCCACCGCGGAGCGCTTCTCCATCACGCGCGCGGCGCAGGACGCCTTCGCGGTCGAGTCCACCCGTCGCGCCATCGACGCCCAGAAGGCCGGGAGGTTCGCCCGGGAGATCGTGCCGGTCGAGATCGAGGGCAAGAAGGGCGAGAAGACGGTCGTCGCGGAGGACGAGGGGCCGAAGGGCGCCCGTCCCGAGAAGATCCCGACCTTGAAGCCGGTCTTCAAGAAGGACGGATCGGTGACCGCCGCCAACGCGTCCTCCATCAACGACGGGGCCGCCGCGGTGGTGCTGATGAGCGCGGAGCGGGCCCGGGCCGAGGGCAGGCCGGTCCTGGTGCGCCTCGTCGCCTGGGGCGGCGCCGCCCGCGCCCCGGTCGAGTTCACCATCGCTCCCGCCGACGCCATCCAGAAGACCCTCGAGAAGGCCGGGCTCACCACGAAGGACATCGACCTCTGGGAGCTGAACGAGGCCTTCGCCGTGGTCTCGCTCGCCAACATGCAGCTCCTCTCCCTCGACGGCGGGAACGTGGACGTGAACGGCGGCGCGGTCTGCCTCGGTCACCCCATCGGCGCCTCGGGCGCACGCATCCTCGTCACCCTCCTGCACGCCATGGAGGACCGCAAGGCGCGTCGCGGGGTCGCGAGCCTCTGCATCGGCGGCGGCGAGGCCGTGGCCCTCGTCGTGGAGCGTCCATGAACAAGGTCTTCCCGAGCGCCGAGGCCGCGGTGGCCGACGTGCCCGACGGCGCCACCCTGCTCGTGGGCGGCTTCGGGCTGTGCGGCAACCCGGAGAACCTCATCACCGCCCTCCACCGGAAGGGCGTGAAGGACCTCACCATCGTCTCCAACAACTGCGGCACCACCGAGGAAGGGCTCGGCGTCCTGCTGCAGTCGCGCCAGATCCGCAAGATGGTCTCGTCCTACGTGGGGGAGAACAAGGTCTTCGAGAAGCAGTACCTCTCGGGAGAGCTCGAGGTGGAGCTCGTCCCCCAGGGAACGCTCGCGGAGCGCATCCGCGCCGGCGGCGCCGGCATCGCCGGGTTCTACACGGCGACCGGGGTGGGGACGGTGGTGGCGGAGGGCAAGGAGGTCCGGTCCTTCGGGGGGCGCGAGTACCTGCTCGAGCTCCCCATCCGCGGGGACTTCGCGCTGGTGCACGCCTGGAAGGCCGACACCTGGGGCAACCTGATCTTCCGGAAGACGGCCGCGAACTTCAATCCCATGATGTGCGCCGCGGCCCGGGTGTGCATCGTCGAGGCCGAGCACATCGTCGAGGTCGGCCAGCTCGACCCCGGCCAGATCCACGTTCCCTCCATCTACGTGAAGCGCATCGTGCAGGCCGTCGGGCTCGAGAAGCCCATCGAGCGGCGCACGGTCCGCCCCCGAGCGAGCTGACCATGGCACTCACCCGAGAGCAGATCGCGAGGCGCGTCGCGCGGGAGCTGCAGGACGGCTTCTACGTCAACCTGGGCATCGGGATGCCCACGCTGGTCTCCAACTTCGTCCCGAAGGGCGTCGAGGTCGTGCTGCAGAGCGAGAACGGCATGCTCGGCATCGGCCCGTACCCCATCGAGGGCGAGGAGGACCCCGACCTCATCAACGCCGGCAAGGAGACGGTGACCGAGATCCCGGGGACGGCGTACTTCTCGTCGGCGGATTCGTTCGCCATGATCCGGGGCGGCCACATCGACCTCGCCATCCTGGGCGCGCTCGAGGTGTCGGAGAAGGGCGACCTCGCGAACTGGCTCGTGCCCGGGAAGATGGTGAAGGGCATGGGCGGCGGCATGGACCTCGTGGCAGGCGCCCGCCGCGTCATCGTGATGATGGAGCACGCCAACAAGGAGGGGAAGCCGAAGATCCTCCGCCAGTGCTCGCTTCCCATCACCGGGCGCGGCTGCGTGTCCGCGGTGTGCACCGACCTGGCGTGGATCGACGTCGAGCCCGGCGGCCTCGTGCTGCGGGAACTCGCCCCGGGCGTCACCGTCGAGCAGGTCCAGGCGCTCACCGAGCCCCGGCTCGTGGTCGCCCCCGACGTGAGGACCATGCAGGCCTGAACCGTGGCCCGGCCGATCGTCACCTTCCTCTCCGACTTCGGGGCCGGGTCGGGCTACCCGGCCCAGATGAAGGGCGAGGTCCTGCGGCGCCTCCCCGACGCGACCCTCGTCGACGTGTCCCACGACGTCGGGCCCTTCGACGTCCTCCGCGGGGCGCTCCTCCTCGAGGCCTGCGTCCCGCGCTTCCCCGGGCACGCCGTGCACCTCGCGGTGGTCGACCCCGGCGTGGGCACGACGCGCCGGCCGCTGTGCGTCGTCGACCGGGAGGGGCGCCGGCTCGTCGGGCCGGACAACGGCCTCTTCACCCCGTTCCTCGCCGGGGGGAAGGCCTTTCTGCTCTCCGACCCCGGCCTCGTGCCCCGGGACCCGCATCCCACCTTCCACGGCCGGGACCTGTTCGCGCCGGTCGCGGCCTGGCTGGCCGGGGGCGGGGAGCCGTCGCTCCTCGGACCCGCCGTTCCCGACCCGGTGCGGCTCGACTGGCCGGAGCCCGTCCGGACCGGCGAGGTGCTGCTCGGCGCCTGCCTCGCCGCCGACCCGTTCGGCAACGTGGCGACGAGCATCCGGCGCGACGACGTGGCGGACGCGGACCTCGGGGCCGTCACCGTCGCCGGGCGCCCGGCGCGGGTCGTCCTCACCTTTGGCGAGGGCAGGCCGGGCGAGTTGCTCGCGCTCTGGGGCAGCAGCGGGCGGCTCGAGTTCGCGGTCCGGGAGGGCAGCGCGGCCGCGCTGCCCGGGATGGCCTCCGCCACGGTCCGGGTGGAGCTCCGACCCCGGGCCGCTACTCGATGAGCCCCTGATCCTTCGCCATCTTGGCGAGGCGGCCCTTCAGGCGCTCGAAGCGCTTCATGAGCGCCGCGGGCTCGACGCGCTCCCCTTCGACCGCGAGCACGTCGGCGATCTCGGCCCAGGAGAGCTTCTGGTCGATGCGCAGGGCGAGGAGCGAGACGTCCTCGACCTCGAGCGACTCCCGGAGCTTGTCGAGGGCCTGGCGCTGCCGCTCCACCTTGAGGTGGGATCGGGTGCGGATCTCCTCGGCGAGCATGGACGCCTCGCCGGAGAAGAAGCGCCGGCCGCGCCGCCGCCAGGCCTCGTTGCGCAGGTTGGTGGCCGCGTTCCACGCCAGCCGGAACGACCAGGCCTTGAGCGACCCCTCGCCGCGCCAGCTCCCGAGGCCGCGCCAGACGTTCTCCGCGAAGACCGAGAAGGCGTCGCTGGCGTCGTCCTCGTCCCGGAGCAGCGAACGCAGGTAGCGCAGCACCGGGGGGCCGAACTCCTGGATCGCCGCGGTGGCGGCGGCGGGCCGGTCGTCGGCCGCGAGGAGCTCCCGGACGCGGGCCTCGATGTCGGGGGCGTCAGTCAAGGGGCAGACCGACGCGCGCCAGCACGCCCGGGAAGCGTGCATCGCCGCGGATCCTGCGGAGCAGGGGATCGCCCTTCAGGTCGAGCGGGAGGCCGCTGTCCCGCTGCTCGATGGCGAGGTCGAGCCAGGTGAAGGCCAGGTCGGCCTCGCCCCGGTACGCATGGGCCTCGGCGATCTGGAAGGCGTAGTTGTGGCCCTCCTTCGCGGTGAGCTCCTGGAGGGTCGCCTGGGACTCGGCGTTCCTGCCGAGGTCGTGGAGGGCGAGGGCGGCGCCGAAGAGGCGCCAGGGCTCCTCCCCCATGCGCTGGGCGGTCTCGAGCGCGGCCTGGGGCTTCCCGTCGAGGAGCTGCTTCACCACGAGGTGGCGCAGCGCCAGCACGCTCTCCGGGGAGATCTCGAGGGCCTTCGCGATCGCCTGTCCGGCCGCCTCGGTGTCGCCGCTCTTCAGCTGGAGGAGCGCCAGGTCGGACCAGGCGTACATGTAGAGCGGATCGAGCTCGGTGGCCTTGCGCAGCGCCGCGACCCCCTCCGGCAGCCGCCCCGTGGCTCCCAGGTACCAGGTGCCGTAGCGCCGGAGCGCCTCGGGCTGGCGGGGGTTGAGCTGCAGCGATCGCTCGAAGTCGGCGCGGGAGCCGGCCCAGTTGCGCTCGATCCCCGACCGGACGAACCCGCGGGCCCAGTAGCCGTCGGGGAGATCGGGCCCCGCGGCCACGGCGCGGTCGGCCGCGTCGATGGCGCGCTGCTTGTAGGACGCGACCTGATCGGCGTCCGCGGCGCGGTCGGCCATGCCGGCCAGCGAGACGGCCAGTCCGGCCCACGACGGCGCGTAGCCGGGGTCGGCCTCCACCGACCTCTCGAAGGCCGCCACCGCGCGCTCGAAGCCGTCGCGGGTGGCGCGCAGGTGGTAGAAGCGTCGTCCGATGAGGTACTGCTCGTAGGCCTCGGGGACCGCGGTGCGGCGCTCCGCGGTGGCCTCGGGCTTCCCCGGCGCGAGCTTCACCTGGAGTGCGTGGGCCACGGCGCGGGAGA
This sequence comes from Anaeromyxobacteraceae bacterium, assembly GCA_049586815.1. Taxonomy (GTDB): domain Bacteria; phylum Myxococcota; class Myxococcia; order Myxococcales; family Anaeromyxobacteraceae; genus CAIOAK01. The sequence goes on along the minus strand of JBAVCR010000319.1, from coordinate 8,797 downwards.
TCTCGTCCTGGACCGCGAACACGTCGGAGACCTCGCGGTCGAAGATCTGGGACCAGAGCTGGTAGCCGTCCCGGACCCCGACGAGCTGGGCGGTGACGCGCAGGCGGTTCCCCGACTGGCGGACGCTCCCGTCGAGGACGGCGTCGACCTTGAGGGTGCTGCCGATCTCGGAGAGCGGGGCGTCCTTGTCGCGGAAGTGGAACGAGGAGGTGCGGCCGGCGACCCGCAGCCCGTCGATCTGCACGAGCGCGTTCAGGATCTCCTCGGCCAGGCCGTCGGCGAAGTGGGCCTGGTCGCCCTTCGCGGAGAGGTCCTTGAAGGGCAGCACCGCCACGGCCGGCACGGCGCCGGCCGGTCGGACGGAACCGGACCCGCGAAGCTGGTCGCGGGCGAGCCAGGCACCGGCGAGGAGCGCGAGCACGACGGCGCCGGGTCCCACCCATCGCCAGGGGCGACGGCGGACGGGGCGGGGGAGGAGCACCTCGCCGGAGCTCCCCGAGCCCTCCACCGCGCGCAGGATGGGCGTGAGGGCCGCCACCACCTCGTTCGCGTCGCGGTAGCGATCGACCGGGTCCTTGGCGAGCATCCGCTCGACCACCCCGGGGAGGGACGGTGCCTCGGGAACCTGCAACCTCGGGGCGGGGCGCGCGCTCGTGACCGACCGGCCCTCGTCGTCCCCGAAGGGCGGCTCCCCGGCGAGCATCCGGTACAGCATGACGCCGAGCGCGAAGACGTCGGTGCGCTCGTCCTCCGGGGCGCCGCGCCACTGCTCGGGCGCCATGAAGGCGGGCGTGCCGCCGTCCACCTTCCGCCGGCCGAACGCCTGGGCCATGCCCAGGTCGAGCAGCTTCACGTGGCCGTCGTCGCAGAGGAAGACGTTGGACGACGACAGGTCCCGGTGCGCGATGCCGCGGGCGTGGGCGTGGGAGAGCCCCCGCGCCACCTCCAAGGTGACCCGGAGGGCCTCGGCGAGCCCCATCGACCCGGTCGCGAGGCGCTGGGAGAGGGTCTCGCCGTGGAGCAGCTCGAGCACGAGATAGGGCCCGTACTCGCAGCGCCCCACGTCGAACAGGCTGACGATGTTGGGGTGGGAGAGGCGCGCGGCGGTCTCCGCCTCGCGCAGCAAGCGGTCCTCGCGTGCCGAGGGCTTCACCGACCCGCGCAGGAGCTTGAAGGCGATGGACCGGCCGAGCTCCCGGTCGAGGGCCTCGTAGACCACGCCGAATCCGCCGCGACCGAGCTCGCGGACGATCTCGAAGCGGCCCACCACGGTCCCGGGTGTAGGGGAAGGTCGCCAGCTGGAGGCGTCGGAGGTACCCGCGCCATCCGGGCTGACGAGGTCCTCGAGCAGCGCGGAGATCCCCGGCGGGCGCGGTTCGGCGCCGGCCCGGGTCTGCGCCTTGCCGTTGTCCATCCCCGCCATCCGTTCGGAACCCCCCAAAAAGAATCGGGAGTTTACCAGGGCTGGCCCTTAGCGGCCAACCCACCCGGGGGAGCCCGGGGAAGGGATGCCGATGCTGTGAAGCGTCAGAGATTTCCCCAGTCATCCCCGGAGATTGTGAGACCCGTTCGAGTGCGTCGTCCCGAGCCGGCATCCGGACCTGTCCGATCCGCGTTCGAGCGATGTCCTTCGGGCAGGGACGAAGGTCTTGGCCCGGGCCTCAGGGACCGGGCGCACGCAGCGTGCAGTTCACCTCGAGTTTCACGCGGGGAGGCCAGGGTGGACCGGGTGGACGGCGAAGACCGCGACTACCTCCAGGCGTGCCGCCGCGTGCTCGCCGCAGGCGTCCTGGCCCGGGACCGGGCCGAGGTCCTCGCCATCGACGCGGGGCGCTGGCCGAAGGGCGCCGTCCACCTCCGGAGCCGGATCGCCGCGCACGAATCGGACTCCTCGCCCGAGGCCGAGCACGAGATGCTCGAGTGCGGCCTCGAGCTCCAGCTCGGCCTGGCGGCGGCGGTGGAGGCCCTCGTCGGCCGCGACACCCGGCTCGCCGCGGCCCTGCTCCGCCTCCAGCTCGACTGCGCGCGGGTCCGCTTCGTCTTCGAGGAGACCGCCATGCGCCTCCACGGCGACCCGCGACGCTTCGCGCACGCGGAAAGCCACGGCCGCCTCCTGCAGCGGCTGGCCGACGCCCGGGTGAGCCTCCGCGCCGGCCGGGTCGAGGAAGCGCGCGCGCAGGTCGCGGCCTTCCGGACCGAGGCCTCCGAGCATCACGCCGCGATGGACGTGACCACGATCACAGGTACAGGCCGAAGCGCCGGGGAGGCAGCCTAGGGGGCGGGGAGCCACCGTTCCCGGGCAGCCGGTATCCGGATCGAGGCCTGGGGGAGGCCGCAGGTTCGCCGCGGGGGCGGCGGGCCTGCGGCCCATTTTCTCGCCGCGTGTTTGTCGCCCGGCGGACGGGCCTGCTAGGATCCCCTTCGTCGATGAGCCAGGGACAGGACAACAAGCGGCGGGCCCGACGCCTCCAGCACGAGCTTCCGGTGGCCTACCGGAGCGTGGGCAGCTTCCTCACGGACTGGGCCACGAACATCAGCCACGGCGGGATGTTCATCAACACCCGCTCGCCCCTCCCCGTCGGCACCGAGGTGAAGATCCTCCTCCAGCTCCCCATGCTGGAGTTCCCGGTCGGGCTCTCCGGGCGCGTCACCCGCGTCGCCGAGTTCGACAACCAGGCCAACGTGGTTCCCGGGATGGGCATCCAGTTCACCGACGTCGACCCCTCGAAGCGGGAGCAGCTCGAGCTCCTGGTCAAGCGCCTGCAGCGCGATCTCGGGGCCTGAGCCGCACCCGCCGTGCCGGAGCGCATCGAGATCGTCGGCCTCGCGCCCGGGGGCGAAGGCACGGGGCGCTCGGGGGACCGGCAGGTCTTCGTGCCGTTCGCCGCGCCCGGCGACCAGGTCGAGGTCGAGCTCCCTCCCGGCGACGGGGTGGTCCACTCTCCCTGGGTGAACTTGCTGCGCCCCGGCCCCGACCGGATCGATCCGCCCTGCCCGCACTTCGGGCCAGGCCCCGGCGAGGACCGGCTCTGCGGCGGATGCGAGTGGCTGCACCTCCGGTACGGGCTGCAGCTGGAGCAGAAGGGCAGGTCGCTCGCCGAGGCCCTCCGCCGCATCGGGCGCCTCGAGCCGGGGAGCTATCCCATGCTTCCCGTGCTGCCGTCGCCCGCGCCGCTGCGCTACAGGTCCCGGGCGCGGTTCCACCTGGGGCCGTCGGGTGACCAGCTGGTCTTCTACCGGCGCCGGTCGCACGAGCCGGTGCGGCTCCGGGAGTGCCACCTGCTCGAGCCCGGCCTCGACCGGCTGCGGGAGGCGCTCGGGCCCGCGCTGGCGGGGGCCCGCCTCCGTCCCACCGAGATCGCGCTCGAGTGGTCGGAGCACGACGGCCGGGGAGCGGCGCTCCTGCGCGGGCTCGACGCCGGGGAAGGGACCCGGCGCCGGGCCGACGAGCTCGTCGCCGGTCTTCCGCTCCTCGCCGGGATCGTCGTGGAGGGGGAGGGGGACGGCCGCCGCGGCCGGCCCTCGACGCTCCACGGGGATCCCGTGTTGCGCCAGGAGCGCGTGCCCGGCGACCCGGCCGGCGGTCTCGTCCGCAGCCGCCCCGACGTCTTCCAGCAGGCGAACCGCGGCGCCAATGCCCGGCTGGTGGATGCGGCGCTGCGGATGCTCGCGCCCGACGGGGAGGACGTCCTCGAGCTCTTCTGCGGCGCCGGCAACTTCACCGGTCCGCTCTCCGCGCGGGCCGCCTCGGTGGCTGCCGTGGAGGGGCAGGGGCCGGCGCTCGAGCTCGCCCGCGGTGACCTCGCGGGCCGGAACGTGCGCTTCTTCGCGGGCGACGCCCTCGCGCTCGCGGGGGCCCTGGCGCGCGAGCGCCGGCGCTTCGGCCGCGTCCTGCTCGACCCGCCCCGGGACGGGATGAAGGGGCTCGGTCCGCTCCTCCGGGACCTCGGCGCACCGCGCGCGGTCTACGTCTCCTGCGACCCGGCCACGCTCGCGCGCGACGTGCGGGGAGCATTGGCCGCCGGGTTCCGGGTGGCCGCGGTGCAGCCCGTCGACATGTTCCCCCAGACCCATCACGTGGAGGCGGTCGTGCTCCTCGAGGCACCCCGGTGACGGCGATCGGGACGGAAGGTCGGGAATCGACGACCCGGCGGCGGCGACCGGTGGTCCCCTGGGCCGCCCTGCTCCTCGCCGTGGCGCCGCTCCCCGGCGCGCGGGAAATCCCCGTTCACGAGATCTCCCCCCACGTGGCCAGCTCTGCTCCGCTGCGGTACTCGCCCGAGGGATTCGGCGTCGACGTGGACGAATGGGTGGCGCTGTTCCTTCCGTTCCAGGGCGCCGAGGAGGTCGAGCTCGACTACCGGGCGACGGGCCACCTCATGCTGAGCTGGGGCTCGGGGAAGGGCAGCAGCGCGCCCTCGCCCCATGGATCTCCCTGGCACCGGACGCCCATTTCGCCCGGCGTGGGCCGGGTGACGCTCGACCTCCGGACGACGAACCTGTGGCGACCGGAGCGAATTCCCTTCCTGTTCCTGGAGGGAACCGGCGCCTTCGAGGTCACCGGGGTCCGGGCCCGGATGGCGAGCGGCGACCCGCGAGAGGGACTCGCCCCGCTCTCCTTCGCGCGCCTGTTCGCACCCATCCGGATCGATCACCTGACCATCAACACGATCGATCGCCGTCCCGATGACGCCGCGGGAGCCACCCTCCCTCTGCTCCTGGGCCTGGGATTCGTGCTCCTCGTGCTGCTCGGTGTCGTCGCCCTCCGGGCCCGGACCCGATCCTGGCGCCTCGCCTCCCCCATCGCCGTCGCGGCCGTGGCGACCACGCTCGCGGGGAACCTGGTCTTCGCGGTCCAGGCGGCGCCCGCGATCGTCGTCGCGCCGGCCTTCGACCCCACCCGACGCCTGGCCGCCTGGAAGGACTTCAGCCCCGAGCTCGGCCCGCTCGCGGCGCTCGCGCGCGACCAGGTGCGCCCCGGTGAGCGGGTCGGCGTCCTCGCGAAGCGGTCCGACTGGTTCGCGTGGGAGACCCTGTGCTTCCACCTCGCGCCGCGAGCCTGCGTCCAGTTCGTGCCCGGCCGGGCCGAGCACACGGGGCTCCAGGGAGTCGGCGTGCTGAGGCCCGACCAGGTCGACGTCCTCCTCGTGTTCCACCCGGACGTTCCACTGCCGGCCGGATGGACGCCCGTCGCGGCCCTGAACTCCAACGCCTACCTGGCGCGACGGCGATGATCCACCTGCTCTCCGCCCTGGCGACGTGCGCCTCGGGGTTCGCGCTGCTTCGAGCGCTCCGGCTCGCTTCAGGCACGCCCGCGGTGGACGTCCCGCTGGGATGGCTGGTCGGGGCCGCCTGGTACGCACTCGGCGCGTTCTCGATCCGCGCGTTCCTGGGTGTCGGCCCGGGGGGTCTCGCCTCCGCCCTGATCCTCGCCCTGCCGGTCCTGGGCTGGGCGCTCGTGAGGGTCCGGACCGGCTCCGCCGGCTCGACGTCACCCGCGACCACGGTCCCCGGGAGCCCCCGACTGCCGCGCCCGACCTGGATCTTCGGCCCGATGGCGGCATGGACGGTCCTGGTGGCCGTGGTCGTGGTCGTCCATGGAGTCTCCATGCCGACCCACACGGACGACGCCTACCGCGTGCGCGGACTCGCGCCCATGCTCGTGGCCACCGGGGACTGGAGCGCGCCGGCCCGCGAGGTGGTCGCCATGGCGGGGGCCATCCCGGCCTTCGTGCCCGCCTTGCCGTGGGCGTTCGGCGCACCCGTCGAGTCCCTCCAGGTCGGGCTCCCGTCGATCGGTGCCTTCCTCGCCCTGCTCGCATTGCTGGTCGGTCTCGGCCTCGCCCGGGGGTCGCCGGGGACCGGCTGGGCCGGTGCGTTCGCCCTGACTTCGATGCCGCTCCTGGCCTATCACGCCACGTCGACCTATTCGGAGATCTGGCTCGTCGTGTACCTGGGCGCAGCCTTCGCCTTCGTCGCGGCGTACGGCCGGTGGCGGGAGCCCGGAGACGCCGGACGGGCGATTCTCCTCCTCGTCGGGGCCGCCATGGTGAAGCGGGAGGGAGAGCTCCTCGCCGTGCCGATCGCGGTGGTGCTCCTCGCCCAGGTCGCCCGGGACCGGAAGCAGGAAGGCTGGAAGGGGATCGCGCGCATCGCCGGGCCCTGCGCCGCGGGGCTCGTCCTCCTCGCGGCGCGCGTGGCCACCGTCGGTGCAGGCGGCGCATTTCCGTTCCTGCGGGCAGCAGTGGCTCGAGCGGGGATCGACGGGGCCCCGGTGGTGGCGGCGGCGGCGCCGACCGGGGGCGGGGGACGCCCCGGGGCCGGCGCCATCTTCCTCGATGCGCTCTTCCTCGACGGGAATTTCGGGATCCTGTACTGGGTCCTGCTCGCCTCGCTCCTGCTCCTCGCCCCGCGCATCCGCAGGGCGGGCCTGTCCTGGGCCGGTCTCGGGCTCGCCGTCGTGTTCGCCGAGACGGCGGCGAGTGCACTCTGGCTCTACCCGCAGTTCACGATCGACCATTCCACGGTCCACCGGTCGCTGCTCCCCGTCTCCGCGATGGCCGCGATCTGGCTCGCGGCGCTCCTCGTCGAGGCCCCCGCCGCCGCCGCTACGCCGGCGGCGGCAGAGCCCCGGAGCGTTCGACGCGCCCGGCGCAGAGCCGGAGCTCGTGCGTGATCGCCCGTCCCACCTCGTCGTCGTGGTGGGTGACGAGCACGACCGACCGTCCGCCTTCGCAGAGCCGGTCGACGAGGGCCATCATCTCGGCCCGCGCCCGCGGCTCGAGACCCGCGTAGGGCTCGTCGAGGAGGAGGACGTCCGGGTCGGGCGCGAGCGCGCGGGCGAAGAGGACCCGGCGCAGCTCCCCGTAGGACACGGAGTGGATGCTGCGCCCGGCGAGGTGGGGGACGCCGAGCGCCGCGAGCCAGGAGCGGGCCGCGGCCTCCTGCGCCCCGGTCGGCGCCCCGGAGAGGCCGATGCTCCCGGCGAAGCCGGAGAGCGCCACCTCGAGACCGGTGGCGTCGGTTCGGTGGCGGGCCTGGAGGTCCGGCGCGACGAGGCCGACGCGCGCGCGGACGTCGCGCACGTCGGCGGAGGGCCCGAGGTCGAGACGCAGGACGCGTCCGCCCGGGGCCAGGTGCTCCTCCCCGAGGAGGAGCCGCAGGAACGTCGACTTGCCGGCGCCGTTCGGCCCCCGGACCGCCCAGCCCTCCCCGGGGCGCATGCGCCAGTCGAGGCCGCCGAGCACGATGCGCCCGTCGACGAGGACGTCACCCCGGACGTCGAAGAGGGGGTCGGGCAGGGAGCGGCCGGAGGCCGGGATGGGAGACGCCGGTGCGGGGACCCGGGCCATCCATTCCGCCTCGACCTCGGGCCGGGGTCCGCTGCGGACGATCCGGCCCCCGTCCAGGAGGAGGGCGTTCCGGGCCTCCCGCACGACCTCTCCTGGACGGTGGGTGGCGAGGACGACGGCGACGCCGCGGCGGGACAGCGCCGAGACCGCATCGAGCACGAGCCCCCGGGACCCGGCGTCGAGCCCGTTCACGAACTCGTCGAGGAAGAGGGCGCGCGGGCCGGGCGCGAGCGCCCGGGCGAGCAGCGCGCGGCGCGCCTCCCCGGTGGAGACCTCCACCATGGTGCGGCGGCGGATGGCCGAGAGGCCGAGCATCCCGAGGGTCCCGTCCACGGCCCGCTCCGCGGCGGAGGAGAGGGTGGCCGCCGGCCACACGTCGTCGGTGAACCCGCCGCGGACCACGTCCTCCAGCGGCACCTCCCAGTCGCGGCGCAGCCAGGCGTCCTGGGCCTCGGCGGACACGAGCGCGATCCGCTCCCGGGCGCCGATGGGGCTCTCGGTCGGCGCGCCGTCGAGGTGGTAGAGGCGGCGCCCCCGGCTCCCGGGATGCGGCCAGATCTCGCCGCGAAGGAGGCGGAGCAGGGTGCTCTTGCCGGCGCCGTTGCCGCCGTAGACGGCCCAGCCCTCGCCGTCGCGCAGCGTGAAGGAGACGTGCTGCAGGAGGGCGCGGCCCCAGAGCCGGACGTCGACGTCTTCGAGGGTGACGAGGGGCTCTCCCAACGCCGACTTCATGCCCGACGCCGCGGCGGCGCGCAAGGGCCGGATCCCCGCTAGAATGGGGCCGTGGAGGCGCGCGTCGTCGAGTTCGCCCGGCTGCTGCGGCAGAACGGGGTCCGGGTCTCCCCCGCGGAGGCGGCCGACGGGGTGCGCGCGGTCGCGCTCGCCGGCCTGGCCGACCGCGACACCTTCCGGGCCGCGCTGCGGGCCACGCTCGTCAAGCGGGGCGCGGACGCGCCCACCTTCGACAGGCTCTTCGAGCTCCACTTCTCCGGGATGGCGCGGGTGGTCGAGGCGCTGGAGCGGTCGGTGCTGCGCGACCTCGAGGAGTCGGGGGTGCTCGAGGGAGACGAGCTCACCATGGCCGCCATCACCCTGAACCGGCTCTCGCCGAGACTCTCGCCGCTGCTCCGCGCGGCCCTGGAGGGCGACGCGGCGCTGCTCGCCCGCCTCCTGCGCGGCGCGGCGCTGACGCTCGACTTCTCCGCGCTGGAGGCGCCCACGCAGCTCGGGTTCTACGGCCGGCGGCTCCTCGCCGGGGCGGGTGGGCAGGGGCTCCCGGGCGAGCTCGCGGAGGTCTCGCGGTCGCTCGCCGGGTCCGGGCTCGGCGCGGCGCAGGTGGAGCTCGTGGCCGCCCGGATCCGGGCCGCGCTCGCCACCGTGGAGGACGCCGCGCGCCGCTACGCCGCGCGGGAGATGGAGGCCCGCGCCGCGCGCCGGAAGGAGGG
>JBAVCR010000318.1:0-8377 GCA_049586815.1 Anaeromyxobacteraceae bacterium | reverse complement strand
GGACCTCGGCGACGGGAAGCTCGCGAGCCGGGCCCGCCTCGATCGGAGGGAGATGGGCGAGATCGGGGTCCTCACCGGCGCCATCAACGACATGGCGGACAAGATCGAGGCCCAGATGCGCGACCAGCGCGAGCTGCTCGCGGCGGTCTCCCACGAGCTGCGGACACCGCTCGGCCACGTGCGGATCCTCGTCGACCTGCTCGGCCCCACCGCCGATCCCCTGCGGCTCGCCGAGCTCGAGGCGGAGGTCCTCGAGATGGATCGCCTGGTGGGCGAGCTCCTCGCCGGCGCCCGGCTCGACTTCTCGGCCATGTCGCCGGCCCGGCTCGACGCCGCCGCGCTCGCCGCCACGGCGCTCGAGCGCGCCGGGCTCCCCGCCGACCGGTTGCACGTCGAGCCCGGAGACACCCACGTCGACGCGGACGCGACGCTGCTGCTCCGGGCTCTCGGCAACCTGGTCGACAACGCCGAGCGGCACGGGGCGGGGCTCTTGCGCCTCTCGGTCCGCAGCCGCCCCGGCCGCGTCGTCTTCGAGGCCGAGGACACCGGGCCCGGCTTCCCGGAGGGGGAGCTGTCCCGCGCGTTCGAGCCGTTCCAGCGACGCGGGTCCGGGAGCCGCGACGGGCGATCGCTCGGCCTCGGGCTCTCTCTCGTCCGGCGCATCGCGGTGGCGCACGGCGGCGAGGCCCACGCACGCAACCGGGAAGGCGGCGGCGCCGCGGTCGGGATCGAGCTCCCGATGGCCCTTTAGGGATCTCGTCCCGGCCCGTTTGGTTCCTTGCGGCGTTCCCGAAACGCGTGGAAGCCTGAGAGGAAGGGCGCCGGCCCTGACCCCCGACCTCCGGCGAGGGAGAACGCGCGATGAAGGCGACGAAGACCGAGATCTACTTCGGCGAGGACGAGCCCGGCGGCAAGCACGTGAGCCTGAAGGCCTGGCGCGCCTTCCTCTCCGCCGAGGTCACGCCACGCTTCCCGGACGGCATGACCGTGCTCGAGGCCTACGGCCAGATGCAGCACGCGAACGGCCGCATCGAGAAGCAGCCGAGCCGCGTGGTCGTGCCCGTCCACCCGCCCGGCAAGGCCGCGGACCGGCGCATCCACGAGATCGTCCAGGCCTACCGCGGCCGGTTCCAGAACGCGCAGGTGATGCTGCTCCGGTCACCGGCCCTGGTGAAGTTCTTCCCCGACTGACGCGTTCCGTGCATGCCAGAGGTCCGGGACCGGCCGAGGAAGCCCGGGTACGGGCCCGGCGTCGCACGACCGTCAGGCCGTGTGGATTGCCTGCTTCACCTTCGACAGCATCGGCTCCTCGATCTTCGGAAGCTGATGCGCCTTCGCCGCGTGCTCGGCGGCCTTGCGCAGCACCTCGTCGTCGGTCGGCGCCTTCACGCTCCAGCTGCAGTTCAAGCCCAGATCGGCACAACGGAGTTCTCTTGCCATGGGGTGCTCCTTTCGCCACGGCCCTAACGCGCCCCGGGCCGCAGGGCAGGGGGATCCTCAGCAGGCCTCACCAAGGGCGTAAGTCAAGGGTTGCTCTCCCGGCGCCGCCGAGGGGCTGGACGTTCTCACGGTCGTGACATCCGGATCGGAATGCCCCAAGTTCCCGGCATGGCGTCGGTCCACGAGGGGCAGGAGCAGGCTGCGGTGATGGACCGGAGCGTCGTTCTCGAGTCGGCTGGCATCGCCCACGAGTTGCATCCGACACCAGGCGGCGGCTGGGCCCTCGTCGTCGACGACGCCCAGGCCTCCGCGGCGAGGGAGGCGCTGGCGAGCTGGGAGGCTGAGAACGCCCTCCGGCCGGCCTCCCCGGAGAGCCCGGAGTACGGCCCGTCGCTCGCCGGGCTGGTCGCGGCGGCGACGGTCCTCGCCCTCTCCGTCCAGCTCGGCCTGGGGCCGTCGGGAGGCTTCTTCCAGCGCGGGAGCGCCGACGCGGCCCTCATCCTCCAGGGCCAGTGGTGGCGCGCCGTGACCGCGCTCACGCTCCACGCCGACCCGGAGCACGTGGCCGCCAACGCGGTGGCGCTGGCCGTCTTCCTCGGCGCGGTGGCTCGCCGGATCGGTCCCGCACTCGCGGTCTGGCTCGCCCTCGCAGCCGGCGTCGCCGGCAACCTCCTCACCGCGCTCGCGGTGCGCGGCGGGCACGTCTCCGTCGGTGCCTCGACGGCGGTCTTCGCCGCGCTGGGCACGCTGAGCGCCCTCCAGGTCCCGCGGCGAACCGCGTGGGTCACCCTGGGAGCCGGGGTCGCGCTGCTGGCACTGCTCGGCACGGGTGCGCGGGCCGACCTCCTCGCTCACCTCCTCGGGTTCGGAGCCGGCGTGGCCGGGGGGCTCGCCGTCCGCGGCATCACCCCGCCGCGCCGCTCCCTCCTCCAGCCGGCGATGGCGATGCTCGTCCTCGTGCCCATCGGGATGGCCTGGCACCGGGCGCTGGCGCGCTGAGGGGGGCGCACGCGCACGGGAGATCGGGCAGGCATGGACGGCCTGGCGAGTCCCGGCCGGGCCCTTCACCCCTGCCGCATGTTCCCGAACCCGGGGACGAGCGGCAGGTCGAGCGCCGAGACGAGGCCCGGTCCGGCGGCGCACACCGCCGGGATGGCGTTGACGGCCCGCATCCCGGTGGCGAGGCACCCCGCCCGGTTCGCGTCCCGCGTGGCCGCGTCGCGCAGCGCCGTCTCCTGCTCGATGCAGGGCTCGCCGTCCACCATCACGCGATAGACGTCGTGCTCGTACATCTTCCCCTTCGGCCAGTGGGGCGCGGCCGCCTTCGTCACCCGGTTGCAGTGCTCGAGGACGATGCGCGGCTCGCCGCCGACCCAGCCGCGGATCTCGAACCGCACCGCGGCGCAGCAGCCGGCCGGGATGACGCCGTGCTCGTGGCGGATCTCCTCGGGCGTGGCCCATTTCTCCCAGGTGGAATCGATCCTCTCGAGACGGACGCCGAGGGCGTCGGCCATCATCGGCACGGTCATGCCCCACCCGAACTGCAGCACCTCGGGCTCCTCGAGGATGGCGCGGTACGCCATGGGCTTGCCGAGCCCCATGGGCTCGTAGTCGCCGGCGTAGGACGAGTAGTCGAGGATCTCCTGGACCCGCACGCGGTCCACCCGGCCGCAGACGCCCATGAGCGTCATGGGGAGCAGGTCGTTCGCGAAGCCAGGGTCGATCCCGGTCGTGAAGCAGGTCCGGCCGGTGCGGCGGCAGACCTCCTCGAGCGCGCCGGCGATGGCGGTCGGGCACTCCTTCGGGTAGACGAGCGGCGTGAGCGACGTGGACACCACGTCCTTCCCCATCTCCATGGCGAGCGTCAGGTTGGAGAGGTTCTCCGCGAGGTACTGCGCGGTCGGGCCGAAGTAGGCCACCGCGTGGGCCTCGCGCGACAGCACGGCGCGGGCGTCGCGCGACGCGGAGAGCCCCACCGGAGCGACGCCGCAGAGCGTGCCCACGTCCACGCCGTCCTTCTCCGCGGAGTTCACGATCACGCCCGCCAGCTCGAAGCGCGGGTGGTCGAGCAGCATCCGCACCACCTGCCGGCCCACGAACCCGGTGCCCCAGACGATGACCTTGTAGCGGGGGACGTCTCGGACGAGCACCTTCTCCCGGCGGCCCGGGAGCCCCTTCCCCGACTTGAGGAGCAGGAGGAAGCCGAGGAGCTGCGCTTGCCGATCCAGCACGCGGGTCTTCCAGGATCGCAGGCCTTCGAGCACGTTCGTCCTCCTCGGTGGATCAGCGACGGGCGGTGGGCCAGGGCGGGAGCGCGATGCCGCGCGCGGCGAGGAGCTCGAGGCTCCGCCGCCAGAGCCGCTCGCCGTTCGCCGGGTCGGCCGAGCGGGCGTCGGTCTCCGCCACGTGGCGCAGGTAGAGGTAGAGGCCGGTCCGACCCTCGAGCGTCGGGCTCGCGGCGCAGAAGATGGCCGGCCACATCGCCACCTTCGGGTCGATGAAGTACGCCGTCATGAGCTTCCCGGCGAGACCGCCCTCGCGGGAGATGTTCGTGCGGACCGCGCCCGGACAGTAGGAGAAGACCGACGCGCCGGGCTTCCCGTCCTCCCGGGCGAGCCGCCGGGAGAGCTCGCAGGCGAAGGTCTGCACGTAGAGCTTGCTGTGGCCGTACCAGGTGGTGCCGTCCATGAGGCCGAAGTCCGGGAACGCGCCGAACTTCTCGAAGTCGATGGGCGGGCACTGGCGGTGGGTCTCGGACGAGGTGATGACCACGCGCGCGCCGTCCTCGCGGGGCAGGACGCCGTCCCCGACGAGCCGGTTCACGAGGAGGAAGCTGGCGAGGAAGTTCACCTGGAAGAGCTCGGGCAGCCCGTCCTGGGTCGGCCGGTTCCCGAGCGGCGCCACGCCGGCGTTGGAGACGAGGAGGTCGAGCCGCACGCCGTCCCGCGCCAGCCCGTCGCAGAGCGCCGTCACGCTCGCGAGGTCCGAGAGGTCGAGCGCGCGCTGGGAGACGTCCGGGTTGCCGCTCTCGCGCCGGATGGCTTCGGCGAGGCCCTCGTGCCCGGCGCGGCAGGCGAGGACGACGCGGGCCCCGCGGCGCGCCAGCTCCGGCGCGATGGCGCGCCCCAGGCCCGAGCTCGGTCCGGTGACGAGGCAGGTCTTGCCGTCGAGCCGGTCCGCCTCGCCGAGCGGCGGGAGCGTCGTCCGCTCGCGGTGGTGGTCGAGGACGGCCTTCAGTCCCGAAAGGATGGGGTCGATCTTTCCGGGCTTCCGGGTTCCGAAGAGCATGGCGATGGGCGGTCGCGACAATACCCCAGTCGGCGGGCCAGTCCGGCAATTCCGTCCACGCGGCCGTCGACACGCCCCGCGTTCCCGTGGGATCGTGCGTCCCCACGGGAGCCGCACGTGAAGGGACTCGAGGCCACCTACTTCCACATCCGCGTCCTCATCGGGATGGTGGTCGGCCTCGCCATCGGCAACCTCCTGCGCGGGGCGGCGCGGGTCATCGCGGACGACGAGCACCGCCCCGTCTACCGCGTCCAGTTCGTCTGGGCGGCCTTCATGCTCGCCGCCATCCTCCACTTCTGGTGGTGGGAGATCCGCTTCGACCTCCTCCCCGAGTTCACCTTCCCCATCTTCGCCTTCTGGATCGTCTACGTGCTGCAGCTGTTCTTCCTCACGGCGCTGCTCATGCCCGAGAGGCTCGGCCGGCACGAGAACAACCAGGAGCACTTCCTCGCCAGCCGGAGGTGGTTCTTCGGCTTCCTGGCGCTCTTCTTCGTCCTCGACTACGCGGAGTCGCTCCTGAAGGGCGCGGGTTACGTCCGGTCGCTCGGGCCGATGTATCCCGTCCGGAACGCCCTCTTCGTCGTCGGGTGTCTCGCCGCCATCGGGACGGCGAACCCCACCTTCCACCGGGTCTTCGCCGGCGTGGCTCTGGTCGCGCAGCTCGCCTGGCTCGCCTGGATGACGCACCTCGGCTACTGAGCGCTCCTCGCGACGCCCGGAAGGTGGGGTGCGCGGTCAGCGCAGGTCGAAGCGGTCCAGGCTCATCACCTTGTCCCAGGCGGCGACGAAGTCCCGGACGAACTTCTTCCCGGCATCGGCGCTCCCGTAGACCTCGGCGATGGCCCGGAGCTGGGCGTTCGACCCGAACACCAGGTCGACCCGGGTGGCGCTCCAGCGCCGCTCGCCCGTCTTGCGATCCCGCCCCTCGAAGAGCTCCCCGTCGGGGGACACGGGCTTCCACTCCGTCCGCATGTCGAGGAGGTTCACGAAGAAGTCGTTGGTGAGCGTCCCCGGGCGGTGCGTGAACACGCCGTGCTGCGCTCCGCCGTGGTTCGCGCCCAGGACCCGCAGGCCGGCGAGGAGCACGGTCATCTCGGGCGCGCTGAGCGTGAGCAGCTGCGCCCGGTCGACGAGGAGCTCCTCGGCCGAGACCTCGTACTTGCGCCTCTGGTAGTTGCGGAAGCCGTCCACGACCGGCTCGAGCACGGCGAAGGAGGCCGCGTCGGTCTGCGCCTGCGACGCGTCCATGCGACCCGGCGTGAAGGGGACGGTGACCGCGTGGCCGGCGTTCCGCGCGGCCTCCTCGACGCCCGCGCAGCCGGCCAGGACGACGAGGTCGGCGAGGGAGATCCGCTTGCCGCCCTTCTGGGCCTCGTTGAACTCCGCCTGGATGCGCTTCAGGACCCTCAACGTCCTCGCCAGCCGGGGCGGCTCGTTCACCTCCCAGTCCTTCTGGGGGGAGAGCCGGATGCGGGCGCCGTTCGCGCCGCCGCGCTTGTCGGAGCCGCGGAAGGTCGAGGCCGACGCCCAGGCGGTCGAGACGAGCTCCGGGATGGAGAGGCCCGACGCGAGCACCCGGGCCTTCAGCGCGACCACGTCCTTCCTGGCGACCAGCTTGTGGTCGACCGCGGGAATCGGGTCCTGCCAGAGGAGCTCCTCGGCAGGGACCTCGGGGCCCAGGTAGCGGGAGCGCGGCCCCATGTCGCGGTGGGTGAGCTTGAACCAGGCCCGGGCGAAGGCGTCGGCGAGCTGGCCGGGGTTTCCGAGGAAGCGTCGCGCGATCTTCTCGTAGGCGGGGTCGAACCGGAGCGCGAGGTCGGTGGTCAGCATGGACGGGGCGTGTCGCCTGGATCCGTCGTGGGCGTCGGGCACGGTCCCGGCGCCGGCGCCGCCCTTGGGGCGCCACTGGTGCGCGCCCGCCGGGCTCGTCGTCAGCTCCCAGTCGTACCGGAAGAGGTTCTCGAGGTAGCCGTTGCTCCAACGGGTGGGCGTGCTCGTCCAGGTCACCTCCAGGCCGCTCGTGATCGCGTCGCCGTCCTTGCCGGTGCCGAAGCTGCTCTTCCAGCCGAGGCCCTGCTCCTCGATCCCTGCCGCCTCGGGCTCCGCCCCCAGGTGCTTCGCGTCTCCCGCGCCGTGCGTCTTCCCGAAGGTGTGGCCGCCGGCGATGAGGGCGACCGTCTCCTCGTCGTCCATCGCCATGCGAGCGAAGGTCTCCCGGATGTCGCGCGCCGCGGCCAGCGGGTCCGGCTTGCCGCCGGGGCCCTCCGGGTTCACGTAGATGAGCCCCATCTGCACCGCGGCGAGCGGGTTCTCGAGATCGCGGTCGCCCTGGTGGCGCTCGTCGCCCAGCCACTTCCGCTCCGAGCCCCAGTACACGTCCTGGTCCGGCTCCCAGGCGTCCTCGCGGCCGCCGCCGAAGCCGAAGGTCTCGAGTCCCATCGACTCGAGCGCCACGTTGCCGGCCAGGATCATGAGGTCGGCCCAGGAGATCTTCCTCCCGTACTTCTGCTTGATGGGCCACAGCAGGCGCCGGGCCTTGTCCAGGTTGACGTTGTCCGGCCAGCTGTTGAGCGGGGCGAAGCGCTGGGTGCCGCCGCCCGCGCCACCGCGCCCGTCGCCGGTGCGGTAGGTGCCGGCGCTGTGCCAGGCCATGCGGACGAAGAGCGGGCCGTAGTGGCCGAAGTCGGCCGGCCACCACTCCTGCGAGTCGGTCATGAGCGCCCGGAGGTCCTCCTTCACGGCCTCGAGGTCGAGGCTCCCGAAGGCCTTGGCGTAGTCGAAGCGCCCGCCCATCGGGTTCGATTCCGACGGGTGCTGGTGCAGGAGGTCCAGCTCGAGCCGCTTCGGCCACCAGTCCTGGTTCGACGTGCCGCCGGCCGCGGCGTGGGGGAACGGGCATCGGGATTCGCTCGACATGGTCCTCTCCTTTGCGTGAGGAGAGTCTTGCTCCAGGCGGACCCGGGCGCCAACACATCGTTCCAATCGTTACGATAGCCGGCGCCTATTGGCGATCGTCAGAACCGGATCGTTCCCGCATGGACCGTGTTGCGGGAGGAGTTCCCCACGTACACGCCGTGGTCGCCCGGCGCGATGGCCCATGCGCGCGTCGCCACGTCCCAGTGGCCGAAGGGGTGCGCCGACGAGTCGCCGTCCACGAGGATGGTCACGGTCGTGGACGCGCCCGGGGCGAGCGTCACCTTCCTCCAGCCGACGAGGCGTCGCGGAGGCTCGCCGAGGCCCGACGGCAGGGAGAGGTAGACCTGCACGACCTCCGCACCGGCACGGGCGCCCGTGTTGGTGAGACCGACCGTGACGGTGAGCCGGTTCCCTCCGGCCAGGCTGACGGCCGGGCTCGAGAGCGCGAAGGTCGTGTAGGAGAGGCCGAACCCGAACGGGAAGAGCGGCTCGATCCCCTGCGCGTCGAACCACCGGTACCCGGTCGCGAGCCCCTCGTCGTAGCGCACGTCGAAGGGCGTCGTCCCGCCCGCGATGGTGGGCCTGGGCAGGTCGGACTCCGAACGCGGGAACGTGATGGGGAGCTTGCCCGACGGGTTCACGTCGCCGAACAGCACGTTCGCGATGGCCTCCGCCCCCCGCTGCCCGGGGTACCAGGCGGCGAGCACCGCGCCCACGCCGGGCAGCCAGGGCA
>JBAVCR010000317.1:0-10715 GCA_049586815.1 Anaeromyxobacteraceae bacterium | reverse complement strand
GCGCATCACCCAGGGCGCCACGGGCGGCCTGCCGGCAGGCGGCGGCGCGTCGCTCACGCCCGTGGCCCCGGCCCCCACGCTCGACGTCCCGCTGCACGCGGTCTCGCCCGACGAGACGACCGGCTCCCACCGGCTCACCGACCCGTTCTCCCTCGGCGGGATGGCTCCGCCGGTCACGCCCACCCCCACGCCGATCCCGGCGCGCAACGGGACCCCGCTCACCGCCGCCGCAGTCGTGCAGGCCGCCCAGGCGCTGCGCGCGGCCATGCCGCGCACCACGCAGCCCATCCCCGCCGATCCGGCCGCGGACCCCGGAAGGCCCACGCCGGCGCCGAACGGCGAGGACGGTGAGGGGCAGTGGAAGGCCATCTACGACGAGTTCCTTCGGGTGCGCGCCGAGCGCGGCGAGTCGGTCGACGGGATCACCTGGGAGCGTTTCCGCGACAAGCTGCGCAAGAACCGGGACGGGCTCGTGCAGAAGTACGCCTGCCGCACCGTGCGCTTCCAGGTGTACGTGAAGGAAGGGCGCGCGGCGCTCCGGGCGACACCGGTCCGGTAGGCGGGGAGAGGGCGGTGGCCGGATCGGTGGCCAACGGCTTCCTCCCCGTGATGCCGCGAACGGGGTGGGTCATCGCCGTTTCGCCTGGATGAAACGCGTCTGGCGATGATCGCAAGCGGCGTGGCGTGCGACCTGCGCGTGCGAGGGGTCGAGACCGTTGCGCCGCCTGCTGCGCAGCCGGCGCCGTCAGTGATCGTCCTGGAAGAAGTTCTGCGGCGCGGCCGAGGGCTCGGGCGCCGTACGGGCCGGCGCCGTCCCCGGCATGAACGGGAGCAGCACGCCGCCCGTCGCTCCCGTGGCGAGGAGCCCCGTCCTCGGGTCGATCCGCACCATCTCCACGCCGGGCGGCGCGGTGAAGTCGGTGGCCGGCCTGCCGCCCACCGCCGCCTGCATGAAGCCGATCCAGCCGGGCAGCGCCGCCCCCGCGCCGGTGGCGTGGGCGCCGAGCGGCTCGTGGCCGTCGAACCCCACCCAGACGCCCGCCACGAGGTCGGGCGTCATGCCGACGAACCAGGCGTCGCGGTGCTCCTGCGCCGTGCCGGTCTTCGCGGCCACCGGGCGGTCGAGCACCTTCGCGCCCTGGCCCGTGCCGCTCTGCACCACCGCCTTCATCATCGAGAGCGTGACGAACGCCGCCTCGGGACGGATGCGATCGGGGAGGCGTCCCACCGCCGGCGTGGGCGCCGCGGCCGGCACGGGGGCGCCCTCGGCGGCGAGGCCCTGTCCGGCGGGATCGGCGCCGACCGCCGCGTCGGGAGGCGGGGAGGGCGCGGCCTCCGGCAAGGCCGGCGGGCGGGACGGCTTCGTCTCCTCGAGCACCGCGCCGTTGCGGTCGCGCACCCGCGTGATGAGGATGGGCGGCGCCGGCCAGCCGCCGGCGGCGAGCGTGGCGTAGGCGTTCACGAGCTCCATCGGCGTCACCTCGCCCGTGCCGAGGGCGAGCGACAGGGTGCGCGGCAGCTCGCTCTCGATGCCGGCGCGGCGGGCGAAGTCGATGACCGACTCCACGCCGAGCGCGTCGGTGAGCTTCGCGGAGACCGTGTTCTTCGAGTGGGCGAGGGCGTCCTGCACCAGCATCGGCCCCTCGTACACGTCCTTCTCGAAGTTCTGGGGCTTCCACTCCTTGCCGGTCCACGGGTCCCGGTAGAGGTCGGGCGTGTCGTAGACGAGCGTCGCCGGCGTGAAGCGCCCCGACTCGATGGCCGCGCCCCACACGAAGGGCTTGAAGGCGCTGCCGGGCTGGCGCTTCGCCTGGATGGCCCGGTTGAACTGGGAGCGGCCGAAGTCCTGGCCGCCCACGAGCGCGCGGACGCCGCGGGTGGCCGGGTCGATGGCGACGAGCGCACCCTCGAGCTTCGGGACCTGCTCCAGCGACAGCGCGATGGGCTTCCCCTGGCGGGCCAGGTCGACCGGCGAGGGACGCCCCTGGACCACGCGGGCGGGCACGATGTCGCCCACGCGCAGCACGTCCCCCATCTTCTTCGGGGGGGCCGTCCCCACGGCCGGGTTGTACTTGCGGGCCCAGGCCACGTCGGAGAACGGGATGACCCCCTTCGCGCCCCCCAGGTCGAGGGTGGCGGACCGGTCGTCCACCTTCTCCACCAGCACCGCGTAGGTCTCGCCCGCCTCGAGAGGCCGCACCCGGACCCGACGGCGCGCGTCGGCCGAGACCTGGGCGTCGGGCTCGATCTCGTCGGGGTCGACGCGCCCCAGGTCCCAGACCAGGACCTCGCCGGACTGGGGCTTCGCGAGCGCGAGCCGCTCGCGCCAGGCGGGGAGCACGGCGGCGAGCTGCTTCTCGTCGAGCCGCTGCGGGGCGCCGCGCCAGCCGTGCTTCTTGTCCACGAGCCGGAGGTCGGCGGCGAGCGCCGCCTCGGCGGCCCGCTGCAGGCCCGGCAGCATGGCCACCTCGACCTGGAGCCCGTCGGTCTCCACCCGGTCGGCGCCGTAGCGCTCGTCGAGGAGGCGCCGGACGGCGTCGGCGTACCAGGCGCCGTAGGGCTCGGGAGCCCTGCGGATCCTGAGCGGCTTGGCCGCCTCGACCTCGGCGGTGCGGGCGTCGATGAACTTCTCCTCCACCATGCGGCGCAGCACGTAGCGCTGCCGGGCCCGCGCCGCCTCGAGGTGCTTCACCGGCGAGAGCCGCTCCGGTGACTGGATGATCCCGGCCAGCGCCGCCGCCTCCCCCACCGTGAGGTCCTTCACGCCCTTGCCGAAGTAGAAGCGGGACGCCTCCTCCACCCCGTAGCGCCGGTGCCCCAGGTAGATCTGGTTCAGGTAGAGGTAGAGGATCTCGTCCTTGGAGAGGTTCTGCTCGAGGCGCGGCGCGAGGAAGAGCTCCTTCACCTTCCGCTTCACCCGCCAGTCGGAGGAGAGCAGGAAGGTCTTCACCACCTGCTGGGTGATGGTCGAGCCGCCGCAGGCCACGCCGCCGCGGAGCAGCCCCTTCGCCGCGCAGCGGGCGATGGCGAGGTAGTTCACGCCCTCGTGCTCGTAGAAGCGGGCGTCCTCGGCCGCGAGCACGGCCCGCTTCATGACGTCGGGGATCTTCTCGAAGGGGACGACGGTGCGCCGCTCGCGCGCGAAGACGAAGGCCTCCGTGCCGTCGGCGGCGAAGACCCGGGTGGCGACGAGCGGCTGGTAGTCCTTCAGGCCGTCGAAGTGGGGAAGCTCGCGGGTCCAGGCGAAGACCACGCCCGCGCCGAGCGCGGCGAGCAGGCCCGCGAAGGCGAGCGCGCCGAGGGCGATGCGCCGCCCACCCAGGCGGGCGAGCCAGGCCCGGACGCGGCCGACCGGGCCCGGGGCGGGCTCGTTCGGCTCTTCGGTGGGCGGCTCGGAAGGCGGCGCGGCGGGAGGGGCGGATTCCACGATCTCGGGGGTCGAACGATAGTCCCCCGGGGAACGGCCGCCAAGGGCGCAAAGAAAACGCAGGCTCACGGGTGTCCCGGCCGGGAGGGAGGGAAGGCCGGGAGCGCCCGTGGCCCGCGCGAAGGGGGAACCCCCGTCCCCGGTGCGCCATTCCCGTGGGATTTTCGTTTGACACCCCGCCGGATCGGGGGCATCACGGGAATCCGCCTGGGCACCCTATCTCAGGCCCTTCCAGGAGGAAATCCATGAAGTTTCAGCGTTCCCTGCTCCTCGCCGTCCCCGTGCTGGCCCTCTTCCTCGCCGGATGCCCGGCCAAGCCGAAGAATGGCGAGTGCAAGTCCAGCACGGACTGCGCCGAGCAGGAGGGGTACGGAAAGACCTGCGTCGAGGGGCGCTGCCAGGAGTGCGGCCAGGACACCGACTGCAAGGCCGGGTTCGTCTGCCGCTCCCTGAAGTGCGTCCCCCGCCCCGAGTGCGAGCGCAACGACGACTGCCCGTCGGGCAAGGCCTGCGAGGCCGGCAAGTGCATGACGGTCGCCCCGCCGCCCCCGCCCCCCGAGTGCACCACCGATGCCGCCTGCGGCTCCGGCAAGGCCTGCCAGGCCGGCAAGTGCGTGACCGCGGTCCCGGTCGCCTGTCCCACGGGCGGCGGCAAGCTCATCCCCATCTTCTTCGGGTTCAACGAGGCGGTCCTCACCGCGCAGGCGAAGGACGACCTCGCGAAGAACGCCTCCTGCATCAAGGAGAAGGGCTTCACGAAGGTGACGGTCGAGGGCAACACCGACGACCGCGGCACCATCGAGTACAACCTCCAGCTCGGCCAGCGCCGCGCCGAGGCCGCGAAGAAGTACCTCGTGAACCTGGGCGTCCCCGCGAAGACCATGAAGACGGTCAGCTTCGGCAAGGAGCGGCCGGTCTGCAGCGAGCAGACCGAGCCCTGCTGGCAGAAGAACCGCCGCGACGACCTCATCGCCCAGTAGGAACCGGAAACGGATGAAGTCCCGGATCGCGATCCCGTTGCTCCTCGCCGCCACCGGCTGCTGGGTCCCCGTCGAGAAGGGCCGGCAGATGGACGACCGCCTCGCGCGGCTCGAGGCGGAGCAGGCCGCCACCACGCGGCAGCTCGAGGAGCAGCGGAACGTGATCCGGGACCGCATCGCCCGGGTCGACAAGAAGCTCGACGAGCTGAACGCCACGGCCCACCGCTCCGGCGCGGACGTGGTGGCGAACCAGGACCGGATGCAGGAGGCGATCACCCGCCTCACCGGGCAGCTCGAGGAGGAGCGGCACGACCTCCAGGTGATGGACGAGAAGGTGACCCGGCTCCAGTCCGACACCGAGGCCCGCTTCGCCGCGCTGAAGGGCGCGGGCGCCCTCGAGGACTACGAGGGGCGCAAGAGGGCCGCGGAGCTGAAGCGCCCCACCGAGAAGTCCGAGTTCTTCGCGCTCGCCGTCCAGCAGGAGCAGGCGGGCGAGAAGGCGGTCGCCCGGCAGCTCTACGAGGAGTACGTGAAGAAGTGGCCGGCCGACCCGCGGTCGGCCGACGCCTGGTTCCGCATGGGCGAGATCTCCTACGGCGAGCGGCGCTACCGCGAGGCGGTGCTCTCCTACGGGAAGGTCGCCCAGGACTTCCCCCGATCGGACAAGGCGCCCGACGCCCTCTTCCGGACCGGGGAGGCCATGCTCGCCCTCGACCTCCGGGACGACGCGAAGGCGATCTTCCAGGACGTCGTGACCCGCTACCCGAAGACCACGGCGGCGAAGAAGGCCTCGAGCCGGCTCACGGATATGTCCAAGAGTTCCAAGAAGAAGGCCCCTCCCAAGAAGTAACCCAAAAGAAGTATTGGAAAGTCACACCTCTCCGTCCAATGTGGTAGGGAGTAAACGGGTGTGTGCCGTTTCCGGGGGGGAGGGGCGAGGGCGATGAAGCGAGTTCCGATCGGTCAGATCCTTCTGGAAGAAGGAACCGTCAGCGGGCGCCAGCTGCGCGCCGGTCTCGACTGGCAGAAGCGCTGGGGCGGCCGCCTCGGGAACGCGCTCGTCCACCTCGGCATCCTGAAGGAGCTGGAGCTCGTCCGCGCGCTCGCCCGGCAGGTCGGCATCCCCGTCATCGACCTCTCGGCCCGGCCGGTGGACCCCGAGGCCGTGCGCCTCGTGCCGCGGAAGATCATCGAGACGCGCAGCGTGCTGCCCGTGCAGCTCCTCTCCGAACACCGCCGCGGCCCCCTGCTCGTCGCCACGAGCGACCCGCTCGACCTCCACGTGCTCGACGAGGTCGCCTTCGCGAGCGGCAAGCTCGTGCGCCCCATGCTCGCCTCCCGCAGCCAGATCGACGTGGCCATCGCCCGCTGCCTGGGGCGAGGCCGCCCCGACCCCCTCGAGCTCCCGCCCGAGCCGGTGGGCGAGATGGAGCTCGTGCAGCCGCTCCGGGCGCAGCTCTTCTGGAACTGACCGGCCCGCCGGGCCGGGTCACTCGTCGTCGTCGTCGGGGGCGGCTCCCGCCTCGCGCCCCTCGTCCTGCAGCTTCCACTGGGCGATGCGCTTCATCACCGTGCTCTTCGCGATGGCGAGCTCCTTCACCACCGCCGCGCGCTTCCCGCGGTGGCGCCGGAGCGAGAGCCGGATGGCCTCCCGCTCGATGTCCTCGAGGGTGAGCCCGGGCAGGTAGAGGGTGGTGTCGTCGCCGCCCGGACCGCTGGCGCGGCGCAGGTCGTCGAAGGTGACGGCGGAGGCGGGAAGCACGTTCCCCTCGCCCCGGAAGAGCAGCGCCCGCTGCACCACGTTCTTCAGCTGGCGCACGTTGCCCGGCCAGTCGTGGGTCTCGAGCCGGCGCAGCGCCTCCTCGCTCCAGCGGAGCGTGAGCCCGACGGGCGCGGCGGCCTCGAGGAAGCGCTGGGCGAGGGCGCGCACGTCGCCCACGCGGGCCCGCAGCGGCGGCACGGCGAGCGGGACCACCGAGAGCCGGTAGAAGAGGTCCTCCCGGAACTTGCCGGCCCGGACCTGGGCGGCGAGGTCGCGGTGGGTGGCGGAGAGGACGCGCACCTGGACGTGGATGGGGCGGGAGGAGCCGACGCGCTTCACCTCGCCGCTCTCCAGCGCGCGGAGCAGCTTGGCCTGCAGGTCGAGCGGCATCTCCCCGATCTCGTCGAGGAAGAGCGTGCCCTGGTCGGCCTCCTCGAAGGCCCCCTTGCGCTGCCGCTCCGCCCCGGAGAAGGCCCCCTTCTCGTGGCCGAAGAGCTCGCTCTCCATGAGCGACTCGGGGATGGCGGCGCAGTTCACCGGGATGAACGGGCCCGGGGCGCGCGGCGACCGGGCGTGCAGCGCGCGGGCCACGAGCTCCTTCCCGGTGCCGGTCTCGCCGAGGATGGTGACCGCCGCCTCGGCCGGGGCGAGCCGGTCGATGAGGTCGAACACCCGGCGCATGCCCGGGTCGAGCGAGAACATGGCCTCGTAGCTGCCGGGGAGGCGCCCCTCCCGCACCGGACCCGTCTCGAGGACGAGCTCGCTGTCGCCCACGGTGATGGGCAGGCCGGGCGGGAGCTCGGAGCGCCACACCCGCACCCCGCCGAGCAGCGTGCCGTTCGTGGAGCCGACGTCGGTGACCTCCCAGCGCCCCTCCGGGCGGTCGATGCGGACGTGGCGCGCCGAGACGAACGGATCGTCGAGGACGAGCCCGTTCCCGGGCAGCGACCCGACGGTGACCCCCTCGTCCGGGAGCGGCACGATGCGGGGACCGCTGCGGTCGCGGACGTGGAGCCTCGCCTGCACGGCCGGCTTCACGTCGACGGGCCGGATGCCGGTGAGCCCCCGCGCCGAGGTGGACTCCGGCGCCCCGGGCCCCACCTCCCGGAAGAGGGCGCGCCAGCCGCCGAAGGCGAGGTCGGCCCCGTCCGTGAGCGCGGCCTCGGCGACGTCGTTGCCCCCCACGCGGGTGCCGCGGCCGGAGCGGTCGACGAGGAACCAGCCCTCGGGCCGGCGCTCGATGACCGCCTGCACCCGGGACAGGCCAGGGTCCGGCAAATGGACGTCGCATACCCCTGCAGGGGCGTGTCGATTTCGTCGGCCAATCCGCGTTTCCATGGCTTGAAATCAGCTCAAAACGCCGATTTTCTGCTTCGGGCCTTGTTCGCGTCAGACCGCTCCTGTACGGTCCTGAAAAGGTATTTCTTCATCTCGGGCTTCATCTCGCTTCATCTCGGAAGCCCCAGAGTGCAAGGTCCGACCGCAGGATTTCCCTGCGTTTCGGAGTGACGCCGAGATGAAACGGGGCCCCCTGCCTGCCAGCCGGGAGCCCCAGAACCAACGGCCTGTGAGGAGGCCCGATGGTCGAGGGCAAGTCTACCCGTCGCCCGCGTGTTAGACGACTCACCGAGGGATGGCTCCGCGAGCAGCTCGGGAAGAAGCGGGCTGCCCGCGAGGAGTGGGGTGACACGGACAAGCCCGGTCTCCGGGTGCGGTTCGGAAAGTCCGGCGCCATCTCCTGGGTCCACTACAAGCAGGCCGGCGGCAAGCAGACCGTCATCATCCTGGGCCGGTACCCCGACCTGAGCCTGAGAGCGGCCCACCAGCGACTCGACGAGGAGCGAAGCCGTGCGCGCCAGGGGATGACCGGCGTCGAATCCCGCCACGCTGACTACGGCGAGATGACCGTTGCCGACCTGGTGGACAGGTTTGTCGGCTCGCTCAAGGCTCACCGAAAGCACCCGGAAGACGCGAAGGCGGTCCTGCGGCGCTACATCCTCGACCGCGCCCACGGGTTCAAGGACTTGAAGGTTCGCACCGTGGCGCGGCCAGCGTGGCATGCCATCGTGGAGGAGATCGCGGCGGAGGGCTACGCCTCGCAGGCCATCAAGGTTCACGCCCTGCTCGGCCAGATGTTCGTGTTCGCGGCGCAGCTTGGCATCCTCGAGGCGTCGCCCTTCCAAGGCCTTCGAGCGCGATCGCTGGGTGCGGTGGAGAAGCCGCCGCGCCAGCGTGTCCTGTCGCCGAGCGAGCTCCGAACGCTTCTGACGTTCGTCACCAGCGAATGCGCGCTGAACGCGAAGGTGGGCCGCCTTGGGCTGCACATCCTCATCTTGACCGGCAAGCGCACCGGGGAGACCGTCCTCTCCCAATGGCGGCACTTCGACCTCGAGGCCGCGCTCTGGACGATCCCCGAGGCCAATCGCAAGGCGCCTCTCAACGCGGGCATCGGTGACGAGGTGGTCCCGCTCTCGCCCCAGGCGGTGAGGGTACTCTGGGAGCTCCACGGGATTACCGGCTCGGGTATCTGGGCGTTCCGCTCACCGATCAAGCCTTCGACGCACATCAACGACAGCACGCTCTCCCGCGTGGTCTCCAAGGAGTTCGAGGCTGCTCGGTTCAAGGGCGCGGAGTGGACTCCCCACGACCTCCGGCGGACGGCGCGCACCTACTGGCGTGAGAAGCTGGGAGTTCCGTGGGATCTCTCCGAGCGGATGCTTGGTCACTCCTTGCCGAAGGTGGCGCGCACCTACGACGTCGGCACCTACCTCGATCAGCGACGCGAGGCGCTGACCAGGTGGGCGGACTACCTCGATCGGCTCGCGTCCGGCGAGGAGGCGAAGGTGGTGGACCTGGCTGCTGCGAAAGTTGGTGGACGGTGAGCGCGCCTCGCCAGCCGGTAGGCAAGGGACGAGGTCGTGCCAGCCGAAGGACGTACAACGACCTGGAAAAGTGGGCAACGCCAAGGGCTGCCCGTGCCGCAGCGCGGGAGCTTCTGGGACAAACCGGCTTCGACGCTCTATGCGATCGCGCCCGCGACATCAAGCACTCCTGGCTAGCATCGCGTGAGGGCGCGGCCACAACTCGGATCGGGACGTTCCTCAAGGCGCTACGCCGCCTGGGTGGCCTCGTGGACGGCCTCCGCCCCGACATAGAAAGCCTGCTCCCCGGGGTGGGGATGTCGATTTCGCTCGGGTCTTCGCCCCGAGTAACCTTGTTCGACCACAGGGCTAAGCAAGCCGCAGCGCTGGCTGCTGCCGAACGGATAGAGACGGCGGTGCAGGAGCTCAACGCGGGGGCGGTGGAACTCCGTGCACTGCTGGTAGGCCACTTCAGGCCGGGGGGACCACCGAAAGCCACGCCTCCGTGGGAGCGCCTCCCGGAGCTCGTCCGCGACCTGTCGGCGAGGCAACGTAAGACGGTCACTCCGACCGCGGCGGCTTACTTCGCCATCGGTGACTACATCGAAGCCCCTTGCGCGACTCGAGAGGAGTTTAAGGCTCGGGTCGAGGCATGGAAGAAGCGCATCGTTCGTCGGTGAGTCGAGCCACTCGCAGTCGCGTGGGGACAGCAAAACGCAAATCGTAGTTGTCCCCAATGTGCTCCGCCGCCCGATCCATAGGGTGGTTCCTGACCGGACCAAAGCGTGTCCGGCAGGAGACGAACGATGCACATCAATCCGGGGGACGAGCTTGTTACCGTCCCCGAGCTGAAGCGGGAGCTGAAGCTCAAGAGCAACACCACGGTCTGGGACTGGGTGAAGAAGGGGCTGCTTCCCCGGCCCCACCACCTGCGCCAGCGGGCCGTGTGGAAGCGGCGCGACATCGAGGCCGCGAAGGCGAGGCTCATCACCCCGCCCGCGCCGAGGGCGGCATGACCTCGGAGCAAATGCGCGACCTCGACCCCCGCGCCCGGCGCGCATGGCCGGGCCTCCCCAACGTCCTGCCCGCCGGGGCCTGGATCGTGACGACGGACGGCGAGCTCCGGGTGGAGGCGGACGGCACGGTGACGCCGCGCCCGACGCCGATCCCGTGGACGAGGCCAAGTGTGGCGGCCGATCCCTGCACGGGAAGCCGGCGGGCGGACTGACGCCGTGCCAAGGACGGGTGGCGGGATGGGTGACGGTCTGACGAAAAGCGACACCGTGTGGGTCGCCGCTGCGTGGGTGAGGCCGCAGGATCTCCGAGACCTGGGGATCCCGCTGAACGGAGCGGTTTCGGCGGCTGGGCGGCGCGCCCTGGAGGCCATCGAGAAGTACGGCGCGAAGCGAGACGTGCTGCGCGACCGCGGTGGGATGACGGCGGAGGAGTGCGCGGAGGTCCTGGGCTTGGTCGGGGACGCCCCCGCCTACGCCGACCTCATGAGCGAAGTGCCGGCGGCGACCCCACAAGGTGACGGTCTCCTCCCTGAACTGCGCCCGGCGTCCATCCTCCTCGACACGCAGTTTCCGCCCCTCCGCTTCGCCATCGAGCCCTACTTTCCTCGTAGCGAGCTGACGGAGCTCGTGGGGGCGCACGGTATCTTCAAGAGCACGGCCGCCCTGGGG
>JBAVCR010000316.1:0-5096 GCA_049586815.1 Anaeromyxobacteraceae bacterium | reverse complement strand
CGCGATGGGCACGGGCTTGGCGAGCACCGCGAGGACGCCCTCCCTGCGGGCCGCGGCCAGGTCGGCGTCCCCGGCGTGCGCGGTGAGCACCACGGCCGGGAGCCCCGGATCGATCCGCCGGATCTGGTGCACCACCTCGGCGCCTCCCATCTCGGGCATGCGCATGTCGGTGACGACGGCGTCGAAGCGGGTCCGGCGGACCTTGTCGATGGCCTCGGCGCCGCCGCCGGCCATCTGGCACTCGGCGCCCAGGTCCGAGACGATCTCGGCCAGGTTCTCGGCGAACTCCCGGTTGTCGTCGACGAAGAGGTAGCGGCGCATGGCGATCAGGCGGCGGGGACGCGCAGGGTGAAGCGGGTGCCGCCGGCGGGACGGGGCTCGTGAGCCACGGATCCCCCGTGGCGCTCGGCGACGCGCTTCACGAGGGCGAGGCCGAGGCCGTTCCCGTGGGCCTTGGAGGTGATGAGGGGCTCGAAGAGCCGGCCCCGGACGGCCTCGGGGATGCCGGGCCCGTCGTCGTCGATCGCGAAGGCCACCGCGCCGCCGTCGGGCCGGGCGGTCACCCGCACCGCCCCGTCCGGACAGGCGGCCTCGACCGCGTTCATGATCAGGTTCACGAGGGCCTGGCGCAGCGAGACGGCGTCGCCGGTGACCGCCAGCTCCTCCGGGGCCGCCACCTCGACCATCACGCCGGGGGGGCGCGGGACGGCGCCGGCGGCCTCGGCGAGGAGCGCCGCCACCGGGACGCGGTCCCGGGGCACGGGCCGGTCGCGCACCATGTCGAGCAGCCGGGTGATGATCTGGCTGGAGAGCGCCACCTGGTCGGCGATGCGGTCGAGGTGCTTGCGGGTCCTCTCGTCCTCCCCGGCGCGGCCGCGCAGGAGGAAGACCGAGCTCTCGATCACGCCGAGCGGGTTGCGCAGCTCGTGCCCGATCGATCCCACCAGCTGCCCGAAGGTGGCGAGCCGCTCCTGGCGGGCCGCCTTGGCGGTCAGGTCCTCACGGTAGGTGTGCAGCATGATGGCGAGCTCGAGGTCGAGGACCTTGTCGAGCGCCACCTGGATCCGGTCGCGGCGCACCGGGTCGCCGACCCAGATCGCGGCGGCGCGGCGGGAGAGCTCCTCGCGGACCAGGTTCATGGCGCCGAACATGTAATGCTGCGGCAGCTCGATGCGGACGTGGACGCGTCCGATCCGGCAGTGCGACTCCCAGTAGGCGTCGTCCCAGGGGCCCCCCAGGGTCTCGTCCATCCAGCGCACCAGCGTGGTGCGGAGGTGGCCCACGCGGCTCTCGCCGCCGGTGAGCGCGGCGCGCGCCCCCTCATGGGTGAGGATGCGGTCGTAGAAGGCGCTGGCGATGGCGGGGAAGTCGGCGGCCGCCGCGGCGCGGAGTTCGCGCAGGGCCGACTCGTCGTCCGGGCCGAAGGCCACGTAACGCTTCAGCTCCTCCAGGAGGGTCTCGGCCATGTGCGCGGGAATCTAGGCGTCCCGCGCCTCCGGAGCAACGCGAGCGGCGTACCCCCCGTTTGTCCACGGTGCGATGGGCCCGAGGCCCGGAGTAGCCTCGGAGCCATGGAACACCCGCCCGGATCCCCCGCCGAGTCGGTGACCCTGCTCCACGGCGGGCGGGAGGCGTTCCCGCGCATGCTCCGCGCCATCCGGGGCGCGCGCCAGTCGGTCCACCTCGAGATCTATCACCTGGCCCGCGAGGGGGTGGGGGACGCCTTCCGGGAGGCGCTCTCCCAGGCCGCGCTGCGCGGCGTGCGGGTGCGCGTCATCCTCGACGGATGGGGCTCGGCGCTCGACGGGCGCTGGCTGCAGTCGATGCTCGAGCCGGACGGCGCCGAGGTGCGGATCTACCACCCGCTCTCCGCGCTCTTCACCGGCCGCTTCCGCCGGAACCACCGGAAGATCCTGGTCGTCGACGGCGAGGTGGCCTTCCTCGGCGGCATCAACATCTCCGACGAATACGGGCTCGTCGGCCCGGGGCGGGCGCCGGACCTGGCCGAGGAGTCTCCCGAGTGGCTCGATCTCGCGGTCGAGATCCGCGGCGCGCCGGCCGCGTGGCTCGAGGCCAGGCTCCGGGGGGAGCGGGCCCCCCGGCCGCGCGGGCCGGTGCAGATCCACCTCTCCGGCATCGGCGGCGGAGGCAGGCTCCGCAACCTGTACCGACGCTCGTTCGGGGGCGCCCGGTCGGAGATCCTGGCCGCGCACGCCTACTTCCTTCCCGACCGTCGCTTCGTCCGCTCCATCACCGCCGCCGCCCGGCGCGGGGTGAAGGTCGCCCTGCTCCTCGCCGGGCGCAGCGACGTCCCGCTGGCGCGGGTCGGGACCACGCGCCTCTACCGGAGGCTCGTCGAGGCCGGGGTGGAGATCCGGGAGTGGACCCGCTCGGTGCACCACGCCAAGGTGGCGGTGGTCGACGGGAAGAGGCTGCTCCTCGGCAGCTTCAACCTCGACCCGTTCTCGCTCTCCAACCTCGAGACCCTCGTGGAGATCGACGACCCGGTCACGGCGGGAGCGGCGCGGAACTGGTTCGCGGAGCGCGCCGCACAGGCGCGGCTCGTGCCTGCGGAGGAGGCGGCGCGTCCGGGGCTCCTGGGGCGGGCGCTCGACGCCATCGGCCGCGCCGTGGCCCGCACGACCGAGCGCGTGGCGCGCATCCTCTCCGGGCGGTGAGCGGGCTACTTCCCGGGAGGGGGATCGCCGGGCGGCGGCTTGCCGGTCCCGTCGCCGCCGACCTCGCGAAACGCCTTCTTGAAGCTCTTCACGCTGTCGCCGAGCCCCTGGCCGAGCGCGGGCAGCTTGCTCGATCCGAAGAGGAGCAGGAGCACGACCGCGATGAGCAGGAGCTCGCCGATGCCGAGGCCGAACATGGGCGGATCCTACCGCAGATCAGGCGGCCACGTCCTCCATGGCGATGGCGGCCAGCCGGCGCTGATCGATCACCTTCACCCCGCGCGAGGCGTCGAGGACGCCGTCCTGCTCGAGTCGGGTGAGGCAGCGGGAGAGCGTCTCCGGTCGCATGCCGAGCAGGCGCGCCACCACCTGCTTGCGCACGGCGTTGGGTCGGTCGGCCAGGAACTTGGCGTGAGCGAGCGCGAAGCGGGCCACGCGCGACATGCAGTCGCCCTGGCGGAAGTTCACCTCGTCGCGCTGCATGCGCGACTCGGCGAGGAGGAGGTCGAGGACCACGCGGGCCGGGCTGCGCTCCGGGCCGATCCACTGGCTCATGGCGTCGCCGGCGATCCCGCAGAGCTTCACCCGCGAGAGCGCGCGCACCTCGTAGGCGGACGGCTCGTTCGTCATGGCCTCGGTGCAGAGCAGGGAGGTGGGGCCACGCAGGGTGAGCACGAGCTCGGAGCCCTTCGGGCTCACCGCGGAGAGGGCGACGAAGCCCTCCTTGATGAAGTAGACGGTGCGGGGGCGCTCTCCCTGCGCACAGAGGCTCGCCCCGGCTTCCCGGGTCGACGGGGTGAACCGGCAGCGCGTCCCGGACGCGACGCCGAGCGAGCAGGTGCTGCAGTCGGAAACGGGCGCGGTCGAGATCATCCTTGATGCCTCCGTGATTGACGGACGTCTAGATGCACGTCTCAGGCCCGGGATTTCAGGGCACTTTGCCGCAGAAGCTGCGCATTGCCCCGGATCAAGTCCGGTCGAGCGCAAGGGTTGCGGAAATCGTCGGGCGAAGGGGACCGGCCGATGGCATCATCCGCGGGTGGACCGCCTCGAGCCGTATCGACGGAAAGTGATCGAAGCGATCAAACCGATCGCGGCCGAGGTGGTGCCCACGCCGGACGCCGGAGGGCGCATCCTCGCCGAGACCGCCCGGGCGGCCCGTGCCGCCCCCCCGTTCGCGTGCTCCGCCATGGATGGCTACGCGGTGCGTCACGCGGACGTGCCGGGAGAGGTCGAGCTCCTCGTGCGCCGGACCCTCTATGCCGGCGACCTGCCCGGGGAACCGGTCGGGGCAGGGGAGGCGGTGCGGATCTTCACCGGCGCCCCCGTTCCTCCCGGCGCCGACGCCGTGGTGCGCGAGGAATCCACCGAGGTCCGGGGAGGGCGCGTCCTCCTGCGCCACGCGGCCCGCCCCGGCGAGAACGTGCGCGCCGCCGGCGAGGACGTGGCGCAGGGAGCGGAGGCGCTCCCTCCGGGCATCCGGATCGGTCCGCGCCAGCTCGCGCTGCTCGCCGCCGTCGGCTGCGACGCGGTGCAGGTCCATCGCAGGGTGCGGGTCGCGCTCCTCGCCACCGGCGACGAGGTGGTGAAGGGGCGCACGCCCGACACGAACGGCGTGGCTCTGGCCGGCCTCCTCGCCGAGGCGGGAGCGGACGTCGAGCGGGGATCGGTGGGGGACGACCCGGCCGCGCTGCGCGCCGCTCTCGCCGGGGCCGCCGCCTCGGCCGACGCCATCGTCACCATCGGCGGGGTCTCGGTGGGCGAGAAGGACCTCGTCGCGGAGACGCTCCGCGGGCTCGGCGCCGACGTCCGCGTGCACGGGGTGCCGATGAAGCCGGGAAAGCCCTTCCTCTTCGCGCTGCTCGGGGGCCGCCCCGTGCTGGGACTCCCCGGAAGCCCCTCGGCCTGCCTCGTGGCCTTCGAGGTCTTCGCCCGGCCGGCCCTGCTGCGCCTCTCGGGCGCGAACCGCGTGGACCGCCCGCGGGCCTGGCTGCCGCTCGCCACGCCCTGCGCCGGGAAGCCGGGCCGGGCCCGCTTCCTCTGGGCGTCGCTCGACCCCGACGGGAGCGTGCGCCCGGTGGGCCGGGACGCCGCGCAGGTGCGCGGACCGGCCCTCGCCCAGGCGCTCGTGTGCTTCCCCGAGGGCGCGGGCGACGTCGCGGCGGGGGAGAGGGTGGAGACGTGGCTCCTCGGAGAGTGAAGAGGCCCGCCCGCCGCCGCACGACGCCGATGGTGGCCTTCTCCGGTCCGAGCGGTGTGGGGAAGACCACGCTGCTCGTGAAGCTCCTGCGGGAGCTGACGGCCCGCGGCCTGCGGGTGTCGGCCATCAAGCACTCGCGCCACCCGCACGCCCTCGACGTGCCCGGCAAGGACAGCGACCTGCTCGCCCGGGCCGGCGCCGCCGGGGTGGCGGTGCAG
>JBAVCR010000315.1:0-1550 GCA_049586815.1 Anaeromyxobacteraceae bacterium | reverse complement strand
CCATCAGCAAGGTGGTGGCCGACGAGCGCACCAACAAGCTCATCGTCATCTCCGACGAGAAGAGCTACCAGCGCATCCTCGAGCTGGTCCGGCAGCTCGACACGCCCACCGCGGGCGACGGCTCCATCCACGTCATCTTCCTGAAGAACGCCAACGCAGAGGACATCTCCAACACGCTGCAGAACCTGGCCAGCGGGTCGCGGCGGACCGGATCGTCGGGCTCCGCGTCGCCCCCGCCCGGGGTGGGCGCCATGGCCTCGCCGCCCGGCGTGACCCCGCCCCGCAGCGCTCCCGGCGGGGGCACGGCCGAGCTCCTCTCCGGCGACGTGAAGGTCACCGCCGACAAGCCCTCCAACTCGCTCGTCATCGTGGCCAGCGCCTCCGACTTCTCGGTCATCCAGCGGCTCGTCGACAAGCTCGACCGCCCGCGCCGCCAGGTGTTCGTCGAGGCGGTGATCATGGAGGTCGACCTCTCCAACACCTTCGACCTCGGCGTGGGCATGCACCTCGCCGTGCCGGTCAACACGCCCAACGGCAAGGGCTTCATCCCCATCGGCCTCGAGCCCGGCAAGATCAACTCGCTGAACCCGTCGTCGGCGCTCTCGCTGGGCGGGTTCCTCTCCGGCCTGGTGGGCCCGACCTCCGCCGAGCTGAAGGACATCTTCCCCTTCCCCAGCGTGGGCGTGGTCATCCAGGCCCTGCAGTCCAACTCCGACGTGAACGTGCTCTCCACGCCGCACCTCATCGCCCAGGACAACGAGGAGTCGGAGATCATCGTCGGCCAGAACGTCCCGTTCCAGGCCGGCTACAACCCGGGATTCGCCACCGGCACCGGCAGCACCACCACCGGCGGCGCCAACAACACGCTCCTCAACAACTACAACGTGGCGAGCCTCATCGCCCCCATCCAGCGGCAGAACGTCGACCTGAAGCTCAAGATCAAGCCGCAGATCCACGAGGGCGACCAGATCCGCATGGACATCGAGGAGTCGCAGGAGGAGATCGTCAGCAACGACCCGACCCTCGGCCCCACCACCGCCAAGCGGAGCGTGAAGACCAAGGTCGTGGTGAAGGACCAGAGCACCATCGTCATCGGCGGCCTGGTGCAGGACCGCAACCTCACCTCGGTGTCGAAGGTCCCGCTGCTCGGCGACATCCCCATCCTGGGATGGGCCTTCCGCAGCACGAACACGGTGAAGAAGAAGACGAACCTGCTGCTCCTGCTCACGCCCTACATCATCCGCGACCAGGCCGACTTCCGGCGCATCCTGGAGCGCAAGCAGCGCGAGCACCGCGAGCTCTACGAGCTCTACTACGGCAAGAAGCCCGACTTCACGCTGGCCGAGAGCACGAGCCGCCCGGGCCCGCTCACCCGCGTCCGCCAGCAGGTGCAGACGGAGAACGCCAAGATCGAGAACGGCGGGGCCGGGAGCCCCGGCGAGAAGACGCTGAAGCCGCCCACCTACGGCCCGGCCGACCCGGCGATTCCCGTGCCCGCTCCGTCGAACGGGCAGGGCTCCCGCTCCATCCCCCCGTCCGCGGTCCCGACC
>JBAVCR010000314.1:0-7806 GCA_049586815.1 Anaeromyxobacteraceae bacterium | reverse complement strand
GCCTGTTGATCCTACACATCTTGCGTACCGCGAGTGCGTGTGATCCAACGATTGGATGATTGGGAAGGAATTCGAGGACGCCCCACTCGCCGACAAGCGGTTGGCCCGTCGGTTGACGAAGATTGCGGCCAAGGCGGCGCAGGATCCGTCGGCGTCGTTCCCCCAGATGGCGCGGTCGGACGCCGAACTGGAAGGCATCTACCGCTTCCTCAACAATCACCGGGTGACGGCGGAAGGAGTTCTCGAGCCACATTTGCGTGCCACGCTGGCTCGGATGGAAGGGCAGAGCCGTGTCGCCGTCGTTCACGACAGCACCCAGTTCGCCTTCCGGAACGGGGTGTCGGCGGTTCTGGGCCACCTGCCCGGCCCCGGGCAACGCGGGATTCTCGGGCACTTCGCGCTCGCCGTGGATGAACGAGGTGTGCCGCTGGGCGTCCTCGGTGTCGAGACGCTCTTTCCCCCACCACCGAAGCCGAGGAAGCGCGGGAACAAGAATCGCATCTACAGCAGGATCAGCCTGGACCGCCTGGCGGCGCGGTGGGGTCGCCTGGTTCAAACGGTCCGCGACCGGGTCGACAAGCGAGCGGGCATCGTCCACGTGATGGACCGAGAGGCCGACAGCTTCGAGTTGATGAACGACATTCGGCTCTCGGGAGAGTCCTTCGTCATTCGTCTCCGCCACCGCGATCGAATCGCCCGCGGCGCAGCCGATCATCCCGAAGACTGGCGCCCCGTAGAGGATGTCGCCAAGACGGCGCGCTTCGTGTGCGAGCGTGAAGTTCCGCTGTCCCGGCGTGCGCACTCGAAGGACGCGACCTACAAGCGTCGGTACGCCGAGCGCGACGGTCGGCAGGCAACTCTCCGGGTCGAGGCACTCCCCGTCCTCTTCAAGAAGCCCGGCGTCATGCGCTTCTGGAAGCATCTTCCCGCTGAAATGCCGGTCAACCTGGTGCGCATCACCGAGCCATCTCCGCCACCCGGCGAGCAGCCTGTGGAATGGCTGCTCATGACGAACGACCCCATCGACACGCCGGATCAGGTCGAGGCAGTCATCGACTGGTACCGCCGGCGCTGGCGTATCGAGGAGTACTTCAAGGCGCTGAAGACGGGTTGCGCCTTCGAGCGCCGCCAGTTGCAGACCAGGGCCGCCCTGACAACCACACTCGCACTGCTCACGCCCATCGCCTGGCAACTCCTCACCATCCGTGACCAGAGCCGGGCGACTCCGAACGCACCGGCACGTGCGCTGCTCTCGGAGCAGCAGCTCAAGGTGCTTCGGGGGATGTCCACCCCGCCTCTCGATCCCGAACCGTCGATTGAGCAGGCAATGCTCGCGA
This sequence comes from Anaeromyxobacteraceae bacterium, assembly GCA_049586815.1. Classification (GTDB taxonomy): domain Bacteria; phylum Myxococcota; class Myxococcia; order Myxococcales; family Anaeromyxobacteraceae; genus CAIOAK01. The sequence continues at coordinate 6,469 of JBAVCR010000314.1, read as the reverse complement.
TTGCCGCCCAGGGCGGACACCTGAAACGCAACGGCTCTCCGGGATGGCAAACGCTCGGCCGCGGGCTCGAAAAGCTCTGGTGGGCAGAGATCGGCTACCAACTCGGGCGCTCCGAAGCGCTGGAGCAGAAGCGAAGATGTGATCAATAGACAGGAGGACGGTCGTGACCGAGGCCCGGACTCGCATGCCGGCTGCCAGGCTGACTGCCAGGCCGGCAGCGCTGCCGGAATCGTCGCCGGCAAACGTGAAGGATGACTCGCGTTCAACGGTTGAACTGGGGCTGGCCCGCACCCTGGTCGAGCCGCTCACGCCCCGGGAAACCCGGATGCACGTGACGGTGTCCCCGGAATTCCTGGCGCTCCTGAAGAAGGCGAAGGCAGGCGAATCGCACCGGAACCCGGGCGCCACCGACGAGCAGGTGCTCACGGCGGCGCTGGAGTTGCTCGTCGCGCACCAGGAGAAGCGGCGGGCCAGCGTGCCGCCGAAGGTGAAGCGTGAGGTGCTGAAGCGCGACGGCGGCAAGTGCGCCTGGCCGCTCGCGAACGGGGGCACCTGCGGCTCGGAGGTCCGCACCGAGATCGACCACGTCGTCCCGCGGGGCCGGGGCGGCCCGTCGACCGTGGACAACTGCCGGGTCCTCTGCGACGTCCACAACCGGGAAGCCGCGCGCCAGGTCTACGGCGACGCGCACATGGACCTGTTCGCTCCCCGGGCTCCGCGGGCCTCCGAGCCGGTCGCGGAGTCGGAGTTGCCGCCCCTGTCCTGCGCACCGCTGCCTGCCTGGCGCCGTTCGTACGAGCCGGTTAGTATGTTCGTACCATGGCCAAGAAGCTCACCCGCACCGGCAACAGCCTGGCGCTGATCCTCGACCGCGCCCTCCTCGAGGCGACCGGGATCGACTCCACCACGCCACTCGAGGTCTCCACCGACGGCGACGTGATCGTGGTCTCCCCGGTCCGTTCCGGGAAGCGAACCGACCGCCTCCGCGCGGTGATGGCCCGCGCCCACGAGCGCTATGGCGGCACCTTCCGTCGCCTCGCCGAATGACGGCACGGCGCCGTCCGGCATTTCTCAGCCTCGACGAGGTGCTCGCCCTGCACGCCGAGCAGATCCGGCTCTATGGCGGGTCGGCCGGCGTCCGTGACCTCGGGCTGCTCGAGTCGGCGATCGGCTCCCCCCGGGCCACCTTCGGCGGGGCGTTCCTCCACGGGACCGTGCCGGAGATGGCGGGGGCGTACCTGTTTCACCTCGTGCGGAATCACCCGTTCGTGGACGGCAACAAGCGGACGGGCCTGGCCACGGCGATCGCCTTCCTGGGCCTGAATGGCCTCTGGCTGGAGGCGGACCCCGACGACCTCACCGAGCTCGTGCTCGGGGTCGCACGCGGAAACGTGTCGCGAGCGGAGGTCTCCGAGTTCATCCGGCGCGCGGCCGTTCCCTGGGACGGCTGAACCGCCCCTACCCCACCCGTCCGCTCACCACCGGCACGATCCACGCCGCGTAAGAGGCCGGGTCGCGGATGGTCTCGATCTGGTCGTTCCACCGCGCCAGCGCCTCGTCCCGGGTGAACCCGCCGTGCTCGGCGATGACGCCGGCGTAGCCGTCCCGCCAGGCCTCCCAGATCCGCGCGAAGACGTCGCGCGGCACCCGCAGCGTGTCGACGACCACGAGGTCGAGGCGAACCTCCTTGAGCCCCAGCGCCCGCAGGATCGCGGGGGCGTGACGGCCGATGGTCATGTCGGTCCCGGTGGCCGCACCGAAGGCGAGCGGGACGCGCGGCCAGAGGTCGGCCGGGTCGTACCGCCGCCGCGGGAAGTGGACCATGCCGTAGTCCTCGGCGATGAGATGGAGCGTCCCGCCCGGGCGCACCACGCGGGCGAGCTCGGCGATGGCCCGATCGGCGTGGGGAATGGACTGGAGGACGTGGCGGCAGGCCACGAGGTCGAACGAGCTCGCCGGCAGCCCCAGGTCGTAGATCGAGCGGTTCTCGAAGCGCACCCGGTCGCCGAACCGGGCCGCGCCGGCGCGGGCCCGCTCGAGCGAGCCGTCGAGGACGTCGACCCCGAGGATGGACGCCCGCGGGAAGGCCTCGGCGAGCCGACGCGAGGCCTCCCCGGTGCCGCAGCCGGCGTCGAGGATCCGCGGGGCCTCCGGCAGCGGGTAGCGCCGCAGGAGGGGCAGCTCCTGGGGCCAGACCGCCTCGACCTGTGCGGCGAGCGTGCGCACCATCGACTCGTCGGCCATGTGCTCCCGCTGCGGGTTGAGGTCGTGGGCCATCCCGCCGTGATAAGGAACCGCGGGTGCAGCCGCAATCGCACGCCCCCGGGAGGACCGTCCTCGAGACCCCGCGCCTCGTGCTCCGGGAGCTCACCCTCGACGACGCCGGGTTCTTCCTGCGGCTGGTGAACGAGCCCTCCTGGCTGCGCTTCATCGGCGACCGCGGGGTGCGGGACCTGGCCGGCTCCCGGCGCTACCTCGCCGACGGCCCCCTCGCGAGCTACGCCCGGAACGGCTTCGGCCTCTGGGTGGTGCACCCCCGTCGGCGCTCCGAGCCGGTGGGCCTCTCCGGCCTCATCCGCCGCGACTCCCTGCCCGACCCGGACGTGGGTTTCGCCTTCTTCCCGTCGGCATGGGGGCGCGGCTGGGCGGTCGAGTCGGCCGGGGCGGTGCTCGACCACGCCCGGGACGCCCTCGGGATGCGGCGCGTCCTCGCCATCACCGACCCGGGGAACGCGGCCTCCATCCGCGTCCTCCGCCGGATCGGCATGCGCGAGGCGGGAACGCACCGCCTCCCGGGAGAGAAGCCCACGCTCCGGCTGTACGCGCGGGACCTGCAGGTCGGCCTCCTAGGCGAGCCGCTCCCGTAGCCGCTCGGTGACGAGCTCGCGGAAGGCCGTCACCCGCGGTGAGGGCTGGCGCGAGGCCGGGCTCACCACCCAGACGTGACCGGCCAGCCGCTCGTGGCGCGGCATCACCCGCACGAGGGTGCCCGCCGCCACCTCCGGCTCGGCCACGAAGGTGGGCAGGAGGCCGAGCCCGGCGCCGGTGCGGAGCGCGTCGCGGACGAAGAGGAGGTCGTTGCAGCGGATGGCGGCGCGCGGCTCCACCTCGAGCGGCCCGCGCGGTCCGTCGAGCCTCACCCGCCGGGGCTGGCCGCCGAACACCACCCAGTCCCGCGCCGCCAGGTCGGCGGCGGAGCGCGGCACGCCCTCGCGCCCCAGGAACTCCGGGGACGCGAAGATCCCGAGTTTCAGCGCGGCCACCTTGCGGGCCACGAGCGTCGAGTCCTGGAGCGCGGTCGCCACCCGCAGCGCCACGTCGAACCCCTCGGCGACGAGGTCCACCACCCGCCCGGTGAGGGAGAGCTCCACCGTCACCCGCGGGTGGAGGGCGACGTAGCGGGTGACCACGTCGGCCAGGAAGAGCTTCCCCAGGTCCACCGGCGCGGTCACCCGCAGCTCGCCGTGCGGCTCCTGGTCCCGCTCGGCCACCTCGCCGAGCGCCTCCCGCATCGACCCGAGCAGCGGCCCGAGCCGGGCATGGAGCGCGGCGCCCGCGGCGGTGAGCGCCACCCGCCGCGTGGTGCGGAAGACGAGCTGGGCCCCCAGCTCCTCCTCGAGCCGCGCGATGCCCCGGCTCACCGAGGACTTGGGGAGGCCGAGGTCGGCGGCGGCGGCGGAGAAGCTTCCCTTGCGCCCCACCGCGTCGAGCACCGCGAGACGGTTCAGGTTCATCGTTCCCTTTCGGCAACGGTAATGTGTCCATCCAGATATTGCGCCGATTCGGGAACGTCGGCAATTCAGGGGCGAACCCGGCGCCTCGCCGGAAACGAAAGGACGCCTCCATGACGACCCGCTGGGACATCGACCCCACCCACTCCGCCATCACCTTCCAGGTCCGCCACATGGTCATCGCCCGCGTGCACGGCCGCTTCGCACGCTGGACCGGCGCGCTGGACCTCGATCCGGCCGACCTGGCCCGCTCCACGGTGGCCGTGGAGATCGAGTCCGCCTCGATCGACACGCAGGTCGCCGACCGGGACGCCCACCTGCGCTCCGCCGACTTCCTCGACGTGGAGAAGCACCCGAAGATCACCTTCCGCTCGACCCGGGTGGAGCAGGGCGCGGGCGGCCTCCGCGTCGTCGGCGACCTCACCATCCGCGGCGTGACCCGCGAGGTGACCCTCGAGACCGAGTACGCCGGGACCGCCAAGGACCCGTGGGGAAGCGAGCGGGCCGTCTTCTCGGCCCGGACCTCGATCGACCGCAAGGCCTTCGGCCTCACCTGGAACGCCGCCCTCGAGACCGGCGGGGTGCTCGTGGGCGAGAAGGTGGAGATCGGCCTCGAGGTCGAGGCCGTCCGGAAGGCCGCGGCCGTCGCGGCCTGAGGCGCGGGCGCGGGAAGGCGGGCCGAGGCGGGTCCGCTCCCCGCCGCCTCGCCGGTGGTGCTAGCGTGTAGCCCCATGAAGGCCGGGCTCGTCGGATACGCGCAGTCGGGCAAGACCACCCTCTTCAACGCCCTCACCGGGCTCCACAAGGGGGGCGGCGGCGGGCGCGGGCAGGTGAACCTGGGCGCCATCAAGGTGCCCGACCCGCGCATCGACAGGCTCTCGTCGATGTTCAACCCGAAGAAGACCACCTTCACCGAGATGCGCTTCGTCGACGTGCCCGGCCCGGCCGGCAAGGGCACCGGGCTCGACTCCGAGTCGCTGCGCGCCCTCGCCGAGGTGGACGCCTTCTGCCTCGTGGTGCGCGGCTTCCCCGCCCTCGACGGCACGCCGGCCGACCCGGCCCGGGAGCTCGCCGACTTCGACGCCGAGCTGGTGCTCCACGACCTCGCCATCGTGGAGAAGCGGCTCGACCGGATGCGCAAGGAGCACGGCAAGGGCACCGGCGAGTTCCACGAGCTGGAGCGACTCCACGGCCAGCTCGACCAGGGGCTGCCGCTCCGCCTCATGACCTGGAGCGAGGCCGAGGAGAAGGAGCTGGCCCACTTCGCCTTCCTCTCCCGCCGCCCGCTGCTCGTGGCCGTCAACGTCGCCGAGGGGGAGGCCGCCTCGCCCACCTCGCCCGCCGTGGAGGAGGCGGCCCGGGCCCGCGGCGCGGAGGCCATCTCGCTGTGCGCCGCGGTCGAGGCCGAGATCGCCGACCTCGACCCGGCCGAGCAGCCCGAGTTCCTGGCCTCGCTGGGGCTCTCCGAGCCGGCCCGGGCCCGCTTCATCCGGGCTGCCTACCACCTGCTCGAGCTCATCTCCTACTTCACCGTGGGAGAGGACGAGGTGCGGGCCTGGACCATCCGCCGCGGGGACAAGGCGCCCCGCGCCGCCGGGCGCATCCACTCCGACCTGGAGCGCGGCTTCATCCGCGCCGAGGTGGTCCACTACGACGACTTCGTCGCGCTGGGCAGCGAGGCCAAGGCGCGCACCGAGGGCAAGCTGCGGCTCGAGGGCAAGGAGTACGTGGTGAAGGACGGCGACATCATGAACATCCGCCACGCCTCGTAGCCGGGGCGCCCGGCCGCCGCTACGCCCGCAGGGCCGCCCAGGCCGACAGGGCCCCGAAGACGAAGAAGATGCCCGCCGCCACCCAGCGGATGGCCTTCATCGACACCCGCGCGGCCAGCTTCTCCCCGAGGAAGACCGCGAGCCCGTCCGACGCCAGCATCCCGAGCGTCGTGCCCACCGTGACGAGCACCACCGACTGGTAGCGGGCCGCCAGCGCGACCGTGGCCAGTTGGGTCTTGTCGGCCATCTCGGCGAGGAAGAAGAGGACGGTCGTGGTGAGGAAGGGACCGAGCCCCTTCGGCCCCTCCGACTCCTCCAGCGTGTCGGGCTTCAGGGTCCAGAGGCCGAAGCCGATGAAGGTCGCGGCGAGGATCCCGGCCATCACCCGGGGCGGGACGTGGGCGGCGACCCAGGTGCCCACGCTGGCGGCGAGCGCGTGGTTCAGCACGGTGGCGACGAGGATCCCCGCCATCACCACCCACGGACGCCGGTAGCGCGAGGCGAGCGAGAAGGCGAGGAGCTGGGTCTTGTCTCCCATCTCGGAGACGGCCACGAGCAGGAACGAACCGACGATGGTCTCCATGCGGCCGCGCAACCTACCAGCACCGGGCCCGGAAGGGCAGGCCCGGCTAAGCTCCCCGGGGATGGCCCGGATCCTCCTCTTCGCCCTCGACGAGCTGCGGCGCCGCCACGCCGGCGCGGTCACGCCCGGGGTGGATCCCCGCCACGACGTGGGGCCCTTCCGCGCCTTCCGGGAGGCGCTGCTCCGCGAGGCGGCCCGCGCCGCCACCGGTCCGGCCGAGCTCGCCCTCTGGTGGGAGGGGAGCTTCGACGCCTATTCACTGGCCGTGTCGTGCACCCCGGCCGCGGCGCTCGCCGCCCTCGATCCGTCGCCGGCCTGCCCGCTGGAGGACGAGCGGGTCGCGCCGCCCCGCGCGGACGGGTATCCTCTGGCCCACGTCGTCC
>JBAVCR010000313.1:0-1506 GCA_049586815.1 Anaeromyxobacteraceae bacterium | reverse complement strand
AGCGGGGCGAGCGCAGGCCGCGCCGCGAGCGGGAAGGGGACGCGCCGAACGAGCCGATCACCATCCCGGCCGTGAGCGAGGCCGGTGAGGCCGCTCCCGCCGCCGGGGATGGCGCGCCGGAGGCTTCCCGCGAGCCGCGCGGGCCCGCCCGGGGTCGCGTCTTCGTGAACGCGGGCGAGGTGGACGGGGCCGACGAGGCCCGCATCCGGGAGACCGTCGCCGGGCTGGCGCCCGGGGTGGAGCTCCAGAAGGTCGAGCTGCGCCGGACCCACGTCTTCCTCGAGGTGAAGCCCGAGGAGGTCGAGGGGCTCGTCGCCGCGCTGCAGGGCAAGGAGGCCTTCGGAAAGGCCCTGGCCGCGGAGAAGGCGCGCCGCCGGCGGCGCTGACTCGCCAATCGGGGCCCTTCAGGGTCGCTCCGTTCCGAGTCACGTCGCGACGGCAGTAACCTCCTTCCCTACGTAGCCCCTGGGGGGGAGGCTCGCCATGGCCGACGTCGCCGGCCTACCGGGAAAGCGAGGCGGAAACGGGCGCCGGCCGTTCGGCGGGCGCTCCATCTCGGCGCTCCTCGCCGAGATCGCGCGCGCCCCCGAGGTGGACGTCTCGAAGGTGATCGCCGGGCTCCGTCCGGGCTCCGTCGTCGACGCGCGCTTCGAGGTCGTCCGGGAGGTCGGGCGCGGAGGCTTCGGCGTCGTCTACGAGGCGCGCGATCTGTCCCTCGGGCGCTCGGTCGCCTTCAAGGTCGTCTCCGGTGGCGCGAGGGATGGGATGCGGGAGGAACGACTCCTGCGGGAGGCCGCGGCCGCCGCGCGTCTCTGCCACCCGAACATCGTCCAGCTCTTCGACATGGGGCAGTCGGAGCACGGACCCTACCTGGTGTTCGAGCTCCTCCACGGCGACACCCTCGACGGCCTGCTCGCGGCGGGACCGCTCTCGACCGGACAGGCGCTGCACGTGGCGCGGGACGTCGCGGCGGCGCTCGCCCACGCCCACGCCGCGGGCGTCTTCCACCGGGACCTGAAGCCCGCCAACGTCCTCGTCGGGGCCGAGGGGCACTCGAAGGTCCTCGACTTCGGCCTGGCCCGCGCCTTCGGGCAGCGAAGCGCCCTGGGCGGAACGCCGGCCTACATGGCCCCGGAGCAGTGGCGTGGCGCGCCCGAGGACGAGCGGACCGACGTCTTCGCGCTCGGGGTGCTGATCTTCCAGATGCTCTCGGGGGAGCTGCCCTTCCCCGCGGAGACGGGGTCGCGCGACGCGCGCTCCCCTCCCATCCTCGAGGTTCCCGACATCTCGCCGCTCGGACCCCTGGTCCAGCGGATGCTGGCCCGGGACCCCGTCGAGCGGCCGCGCGATGCAGCGGCGGTGGCCCGCGAGCTCGACGAGATGGGGGCGCCGCTCGAGGTCGACCGGGCGCTGGAGCAGGTGAGGCCGCGGCTCCTCCGCGGGTACCGGACGCGCATGGCGGCCTGCGCCGCAGCCTCGGTCGCCGCAGGTGCTGCGCTCGGCGCC
>JBAVCR010000312.1:0-13678 GCA_049586815.1 Anaeromyxobacteraceae bacterium | reverse complement strand
ATGGTCGGGGAGACAGGATTTGAACCTGCGACCCCTTGGTCCCGAACCAAGTGCTCTACCAGGCTGAGCCACTCCCCGACGGAAGCTTTTCCCTGCCCGCGCCCGGGAGGCGCGGCTGTGGAACCGGGCGGATCTACTGGACTCCCGGGGGGGAGTCAAGAACCAAAGCCTGCGGCCAACGCCTCACGCCGCCACCACGTACCACTGCCCCTTCGCCCCCTGCTCCCGGCGGAGCAGCTTCTCCTTCTCCATGGCCTCGAGGAGCCGGTTGAAGGAGCTGAACCCGTGGTCCCGCTCGTCGAAGTCGGGCTCCTTGCGGACGATGGCGGCCTTGATGGCCGACGGGTTCAACGGGGACGTGGCCCGCGCGAGAAGCGCCGCGGCGGCCTCGCGGGCCACCTCGGGGATGACCTTCGGCTTCTCCTTCTCCTTCTCGCGCCCACCGCCCTCGCGCCCGCCGCCGTCCCGGCCGCTGCCGCCGTCGCGCCGCCGCTGCTGGCCGGGGCCGCGCAGGTACATGAACTCGTCGCAGGCCTTCACGAAGAGCGGGCTCGTCGACTCCTTCACCGCCATCCCCACCACCGTCCGGTCGTTCTCCCGGAGCTTGTGGGCGAGCGGGCAGAAGTCGGAGTCGCCGGACGCGATGACGAAGGTGTCGATGTGCTCGCGCAGGTAGCAGAGCTCCAGCGCGTCGATGACGAGCCGGACGTCGGCGCCGTTCTTTCCCGAACGGGTGGAGGGCGGCACGTCGATGAGCTCGACCCCGAGATCGTGGAGCCTGGATGCCGCCTCGGCGAAGCGCGCCCAGTCGGCGTAGGCGCGGCGGTAGACCACCTTGCCCTTCTCGAGCAGCGTGTCGATGGCCGGCTGGAGGTCGAAGGCCTCCGGCGCGATGCCGGTGCGGGTGACGAGGTTCTCGAAGTCCACGAACAGCGCGATGCGCTGGTCCTGCGTGTCGCGCTTCATGTGCGGGTCACCGTGTGCAGCAGAGCTCGACCTCGTCGGGCGCCTTCGGCACCGCCGCGGTCAGGTTCTCGTGGCCGTCCTCGGTCACGAGGATGTCGTCCTCGATGCGGATGCCCACCCCGCGCAGCTCGGCGGGGGCGGTGTTGTCGTCCTTCGCCACGTAGAGGCCGGGCTCCACCGTGATGACGTTCCCGGCGACGAGCGCCCGGGAGTTCCCGTCCTGGTGGTAGACCCCCACGTCGTGCACGTCCATGCCGAGCCAGTGGCTGGTCCGGTGCATGAAGTACTTCTTGTACGACCCGTCGGCGATGCGCTCCTCGGGCTTTCCCTGCAGGAGGCCGAGCTCGATCATCCCCTCCACGAGCTTGCGGGTGACGAGGTCGTGGATGCCGTCGATGGTGGCGCCGGGCTTCACGGCCGCGATGCCGGCCTCCTCGGCAGCGAGCACCACCTCGTAGGCCTTCCGCTGCGCCTTCGTGAACTCGCCCGAGACCGGGAAGGTGCGGGTCACGTCGGCGGTGTAGAGGCCGAACTCGCCGCCGGCGTCGACGAGGCAGAGGTCGCCGCTCTTCAGTTCCGCGTCGCCGGCCCGGTAGTGGAGCACGGTCGCGTTCGGCCCCGCCGCCACGATGGTGCCGTATCCCGGGCCGCTCCCGCCGCGGCGGCGGAAGGCGTACTCGATCTCCGACTGCACCTGGTACTCGCGGGCGCCGGGGCGGCCGTCGCGCATGGCGGCCATGTGGGCCTCGGCGGTGATCTCGGCGGCGCGGCGGAGCCGGTCCACCTCCTCGGGCGCCTTCACGAGCCGGAGCTCGTGGAGGATGGCGCCGGGGTCGCGCACCGGGTCGGGCGCGCGGATGCCCTGGCGGACCCGGGCGCGGAGCTTCTGGAGGATCTGCACGACGCGGGCGTCCCACTCCGGCGAGAAGCCGAGCCGGTACCAGAGGGTGCCGCCGCGGGCGAGGTACTCCTCGAGCTTCGCCTCCATCTCGGCGACGGGGTGGGCGGAGTCGGCGCCGAAGTCGGCCACCGCCCCCTCCACGCCGGCCCGGAAGCCGTCCCAGATCTCCCGCTCCCGGTCCTTCGGGCGCACGAAGAGGACGAGCCCCGACTTCCCGGGCTGGGGGTCGGCGAAGACGAGCGCCGCGCCTTCCGGCTCGTCGAAGCCGGTGAGCCAGGCGAAGTCGGAGTCCTGGCGGAACGGGAAGTGGTTGTCGGCGTTGCGCGTCTTCTCCGTCGCGGCGGGCAGCAGCATGGCTCCCCCGCCGTCGCGGCGCATGGCGGCCTGGACCGCGGCGCGCCGCGCCGCGTGGATCTTGGTGTCGAACATGGGGGTCCCTTATAGCCTCGAAATCACGGGAGCGCCGCTCCCGTCCAGGCCTGGAAAGCCGCCTTCTGGGCGGGGGTCGCGTCGGCAAACGGCTCGAGCCAGGCCACCTCCTCGGGCGGCGGGCCGAGCGTCACCTCCACCTCGGTGAGCTCGTCGCGCCGGAAGACGGTGAGCCGGAGCTTTCCCCCCGGTCCCAGCTGGCGCATCCGATCCCAGAGGGCCCCCCGGTCCACCCGGAAGCCCGACTCGGCCAGGATCTCGTCGTCGGCGTAGAGCCCCGCCTGGGAGGCCGGGCTCCCCTCCCGCACGGCGCGGACGACGAGCTTCGCCCCGGAGGGGATCTCCGCTCCCAGGAAGCCCGCCCTGCCCTCGTCGCCGTTCCTCCGGGGTGGCGTGCCCCCCTTGTCGTCCTGGCCCTGGGCGGCGCGGCGGTGGAGCGCGAGCCCCACGAGGTCGAGCCCGGGCTCGAGGGGGGCCGTGCCCCGCACGAACCGGTCGAAGAAGTCGCGCGCGGCGGCCTCGCCCATGACCTCCGCGGCGGCCCGCTCCACCCCGTCCTCGGGGAGCCCCTTCTCCGCGTACCGGGCGTGAAGGGCGCGGAGCAGGTCGTCGAGGGAGCCGCCCGCCCGCCGGAGCGCGAGGTCGAGCGAGAGGGCCACGAGCTCCCCCTTCTGGTAGTAGGAGATGGCGCTGTTCCCGCTGTTCTCGTCGGGCCGGTAGTACTTCACCCAGGCGGTGAGGCTCGCCTCTTCCAGGCTCATCTTCCCGGCACCGGGCTGGCGGGCGAGCGCCGTGAACTGCTCGCCCAGGTGGCGGAGGTAGCCCTTCGCGTCGCCGAGGCCGGCCCGGAGCACGGAGAGGCGGTCGTAGTAGCTCGTCGCCCCCTCGAACCACCAGAGGAGGCGCGTGTACTGCTCCCGGGCGTAGTCGTAGGGGTGGAAGGCGGCGGGGCGGAGCCGCTTCACGTTCCAGAGGTGGAGAAACTCGTGGGCGGCGAGGGCGAGGGTCTCCTCGTAGGCCTCGCGGGGGAAGAAGGCGCTCCGGGCCACGTCGAGGGTGGTGCTGCGCTCGTGCTCCAGGCCGCCGCGGCGCTTGTCGGCGACGTGCACGATGAAGAGGTAGCGCTCGTAGGGGAGCCCGCCCATGAGCGCGCCCAGGTGCTCCACGATGCGCCGCAGGTCGGTCACGAAGCGGGCCACGTCGACGTGACCGCGCCCGGCGATGGCCACCTCGTGCCGCTTCCCGAGGGCCTCGAAGGTGGCAAGCTCGTGCGTGCCCACCTCCACCGGGGAGTCGCAGAGCTCGTGGTAGTCGCGGGCGGTGAAGCGGGCCGGGCCGCCGTCGAGGGCGGTCGCGACCTTCCAGCCCCGCGGCGCGTCCACCGTGAGTTCCACCGGCACCCCCACCCTCCCCTCGGCGTAGAGGAAGAGGTTCGCCCCGTTGAAGTAGCCGTGGGTCCCGTCGAGGTGGGAGGTGCGGACGGTGGGGTCGTTCGCGTAGACCCGGTAGCGGACCCTCACCTGGGAGGCCCCGGCGGCCTCCACCTGGAACCGGTGCTTGTCGAGGCGCGTCACGGGGAGCCTGCGGCCCGCGCCGTCGTCCGCCTCGATGCCCTCCAGGTGGCGGGAGAACTCGCGCACGAGGTAGCTGCCCGGCGTCCAGACGGGCAGCGCGAGCACCGGGGACGGCCCCGGGGCGTCGAGGGTGGCCTCCACCTCGAAGAGGTGGGAATGGGGTTCCGGCATCGAGACCCGGTAGCGCATGAGGCCAGGGATGCTAGCCCAAGAGCTCCCCCCGATCACGGTGGGAAAAGGGCCCGATGGCGGGTAATCTCCGCGCCGCATGGACCCCTACGGCCTCCGTCGCGTCGTCTCCCCCGCGGGCGTGCTCCCCCAGCGCGCCGACCGGCTCGACCCCGACCTCCCGCTCGGGGACGACGAGCTTTCCATCGACGTGGACGCGCTCAACATCGACTCGGCCTCCTTCCGCCAGATCTCCGACATGGTGGCGCGGGACCCGGCGCGGATCGCCGACGAGGTGGGGCGCATCGTCCGGGAGCGGGGCAAGATGCACAACCCGGTCACGGGATCGGGCGGCATGCTCATCGGCCGCGTCGCCGAGGTGGGGCCGCGCCACCCCGCGGCGGACGACCTGGCCGTGGGCGACCGCATCGCCACGCTCGTCTCCCTCACCCTGACCCCGCTGCGCCTCGACGAGATCGTGGCCGTCCACCCCACCATCGACCGGCTCGACGTGCGCGGGACGGCCTTCCTCTTCGCGACCGGGCTCTGGGCGCGCCTGCCGAAGGACCTCCCCGACAAGCTCGCGCTCGCCGCGCTCGACGTCTGCGGGGCGCCGGCGCTCGTCGCCCGCCACGCGAGGCCCGGCGACCGGGTCCTCGTCATCGGCGCGGGGAAGTCGGGCGCGCTCGTCTGCGCGCAGGCGAAGGAGTCGCTCGGCGGTTCGGGCGAGGTGGTGGCGGCGGATCTCAACGAGAAGGCGCTCGAGGACCTGCGCGCGCTCGGGGTGGTCACGAGCACGCTCTCCCTCGACGCGACCCGCGGCGTGGACGCGCTCCACCGGGTGGAGTCGGCGGGCGGGCTCTTCGATCTCGTCGTGAACTGCGCCAACGTGCCGGGGACCGAGATGGCGTCGCTCCTGCTGGTGCGCGACGGCGGCACGGTCATCTTCTTCTCCATGGCGACGTCGTTCACCACCGCGGCCCTCGGCGCCGAGGGCGTGGGCAAGGACGCGACCCTCCTCATCGGGAACGGCTACGTGCCCGGCCACGCCGACCTCTCGCTCGACCTCCTGCGCCGGAATCCCAAGTTGCGGACCCACTTCGAGGTCCGCTACGCCCGCTGATTTTCCCGTGGCGCGGCGGTGGGTTTCGTGGATAACTACCCGTTTGGAGGTGGGGTTCCGGTGACCGGTTTCCGCAAGCTCGCGCTCGTCGCGGTCGCGCTCCTCGCGAGCGCGTGCGGGAACGACTTCATCCCGCCCTCGGTCAACACCGGGGTGGCCGTCCTCACCTACCGCGCGCCGGGAGTCGATTTCGGCTCGTTCGCCACCTACGCCATCGTGAACAAGATCACCGTCGTGAACGACACGACGGGCGTACCGGAGTACTCGTACCAGTCTGCACCGGCCATCCTCGGCGCCATCGAGAAGAACATGGCGGCGAACGGCTACGTCCTCGTGGCCCGCGTGGATCCAGAGAACCCTCCCCAGGTCCCCGTCGACGCCGACCTCGCCATGAACGTCTCGGTCCTCGTCGGCACCGACTACGCCTTCATTCCATGCGACTACTGGGGGTTCTGGGGCTGGCCGGACTACGGCTGCGACGCACCCTGGGTGTGGGTCCCCTATCGCGTGGGGACGCTCCTCATGGAGCTCGGAGACCTGGGCGGCAAGCAGCCGGGACCTCCCCCCGTCGTGCCGCGGGTCTGGGCTGGCGCCGGCTACTCGGTGCTCACGCCGGAGAACGCGAAGAATACCCAGATTGCCATCGACGCCGTGAACCAGGCCTTCGCCCAGTCGCCCTACCTGGTGACGCCGTGAGGCGCCCCGCGCGTTGGCGAGGTGGTCTCGCCCGGATGGCGGCGCTCCTCTCCCTCTCGGGCGCGCTGCTCGTCGCCGGCCCGGCCCGGGCCGATGGCTACCTCGACGACTGGCACCCGTACCAGACCTTCTGGGGCGTGCACTGGAGCACCGCCGTGCCGGTCACGGGGATGCGTTCCGGATTCATCGACAACACCGGCTGGCTGGGCGGAGGCTTCGAGGTGCAGGTCGGCGTCTGGGGCCGGCTCGCCCTGGGGGTCGACTGCACCTGGAACTGGTTCGACCAGGTGTTCCCCGTCCTGACCGTGGAACGGGGCGACTTCACGTTCACCGGCCCCGCCTACCGGAGCCTCTCCGCCTTCACTGCCCTGGGAACGGCCCGGTACTACCTCACCCGGGGACCGGTCCAGCCGTATCTCGGGGCTGGATTGGGCGGGACCTGGCTGACCGTCCGACGGCAGGTCGTGAACCAGCTCGACACAACGAGCAGCTCCGGCCTGGCCGCAGCCGGGGAAGCGGGGATCCTCTTCACCGTCGCGCCGCGGCTCGGGCTCTACCTGAGCGGCCGCTACCAGTTCAACCTGACCACCATTCCCGGCGTGGCCAACCCACAGTGGGTCGCAGGCCAGGCCGGCTTCGCCTACTACTTCTAGCCTCACGCCCCTGGCAGCTCCCGGTCAGCGGGCCGTGTCGAAGACCTGCAGCCGGTTGTTGTTGCGGTCGGCGACGAAGGCAGTGCCCGCGGCGTTGATACACATCTGGGCCGGGTAATAGAGGTAGCCGTCGCTCCACCCGATGGCGAGCTGGCGCCCCTGGAAAGCCCCGTCGGCGCCGAGGACGACGATCCCGTTGCCGTTCTGGTCGACGAGGAAGAAGCGCCCCTTCGCTCCCGTCATGTAGGCGGGGAAGTTCATCTTGTCCTTCATGCTCGAGGTGAAGGGCTTGAAGGCCGTCGCGGCCTTGTCCGCCACCCAGATGGCGGCCTGCGAGCCGTCGACGACGAAGATGATCCCGCCGGCGTCCACGTGCACGTCGGTGATGGCCGACGTGCCCTTCGGCAGCTCGAGCTGGCGGGTGATGGTTCCCGCCTTGTCGAACACCACCACCCGCCCGGCGACGGCGTCGACCACGTATACGTTGTCGGCGGAGTCGACCTTGAAGGCGGTGGGGAGCGACTGCATCGCACTCGCGCCGGGCTTCACCTCGAAAGCCCCGAGCGGAGCGCCCCTGGCGTCGAACCGCAGCACCTTGCGCGCCTTGCTGTCGAGCACCAGGATGTTCCCCTTCGAGTCGAACTGCACCCGCCGCGGGTAGGTGAGCCCGGCGGGCCTGAGCTCGGTGCCCAGGCTCAGCGACCCGCCCACGTGGCGGAAGAGGACGAGGCGGCCGTTGCCGGAGTCGGCGAGGACCACGTCGCCGGCGTCGTTGCAGGCGACGCCCTCCGGGGTCTTGAAGGCGATCTCCTTCTCGTCCTGGTAGACGGCCCGGTCGAAGACGAACGGGGTGGAATCGGCCAGGGCGGCGGCCGGGCCGAGGGCGAGCGCGGCGGCGAGGAGCGCGGAGGCGCGGACGTTCGGGCTCATGGCATCACCTCCGGAACTTCTCGTGGCACTTGGTGCAGGTATCGGACGTGGTGGGGTACGGCATCATGTGCTTGAACTCCGTACCGTGGGCGCGATGGCAGGAGAGGCACTGGACCTGGAGGTTGCGGTTGCGCGGGTCCTTCACCTTTTCCCCCATGGGGTGGGAGGTGTGCTTCAGCCAGTCGTGGCAGGTGCCGCAGCCCTCGATGACGTTGGGATTCGACAGCATGAGCGGCGCGCTCGACGAGTGCGGATCGTGGCAGGACGTGCACTGCCCGTTCTCCACCGGCTCGTGCTTGGTCGGGGAGAGACGCTGGCGCTTGATGGTGTCGGAGTGGCACTGCCCGCAGGTGGCGACCTGGCCGCCCCGGCGCACCAGCCCCGCCTCCTTCGACGCATGCGGGTTGTGGCAGGTGAGGCAGGCCTGCCCCTCCACGAGCGGCACGTGCAGCCGGTCCTTCGCGAACATGTCGGTCATCTTCTGGGCGTGGCAACCACGGCAGAGCTCGGCGCCGGCCAGCTTGGGCTGGAACTTCTTCGGCGACCCGGGCGGCTCGTGGCACTGGTTGCACATCTGCTTCGCCACGGGCGCGTGCACCTTGTTGAAGAGCATGCCGCGCCTGTCGGAGCCGTGCGGATCGTGGCAGGAGGTGCACCGGGCCGTGGCCACCTGGTAGCCCATGTGGGCCTTCAGGAAGATCTGCCCGTCGGTCTTGTGGCACTTCACGCACAGGCCGGGCACGTCCTGCTTGAGGAGGTCCTCGGCCTTGGCCGAGCCGTGCGGATCGTGGCAGGCGCCGCAGTTCTGCTCCACCGGCTTGTGCTTGAACTTCGACTTCGCCGCCTGCTCGAGAATGGGCTTGTGGCACTTGCCGCAGAGCTCGTTCCCCGGCTTGAGCAGGTTGAACTTGGCTGCGGAGGCGTGCGGGTCGTGGCAGCCGGCGCAACCCTTCTCCTCGACGGGCCGGTGGGTGCTCTTCGCGTTCTTCGGCACCACGTCGGCGTGGCAGGCGAGGCAGGTCTGGCTCGGGCTCGCGTCGAGGAGCTTTCCGTGCTGGGCGGCGTGCGGGTTGTGGCAGCCCACGCAGTCCTTCGACTTCACCGGGGTGTGCACGAAGGGCTTCTTCAGCACCTCCTGGAAGGTCGCGTGGCACTCCAGGCAGGTCTGGCCCGCGGCGCCGGGCTTGAGCTTGAACTTCTGCTGCTGGGCCGCGGACTGCGCCCCGACCGCGGCGGGGACCGCCAGGACGGCCGCGACGAGCAGGAGGGCGAGGTTCTTTCGCATGGCGTCTCCTCTCACTTCGCCGGCGCGACGTGGCAGGCGTCGCAGGAACGTCCCGCGAACGGGGCGTGCTCCACCGCCTTGAAGAACTTGGGGTCCTTCGAGGAGTGGGGGCTGTGGCAACTGATGCAGTTGATGTTCTTCGGGTCGATGCCGAGGTGCGCCTTCGAGAACTTGGCGTCCTTCACGTCGTGGCACTGCGCGCAGAGCGGCCCGACGGCCTGGATGCCCAGCGCTGGGTTTGCGGCGAAGTGCGGGCCGTGGCAGTTCAGGCAGTCGCTCGCCGGGGAGTGGACCTTCTCCTTCGCCATCCTCTCCTTCATGGACTTGTGGCAGGTGAAGCAGAGGTCGGGGGCCTTGGCGAGCAAGAGCCCCTTCATGCCGGCGGTGTGCGGGCCGTGGCAGGAGGTGCAGTCACCCGCAGCGAAGGCCGCGTGGACGGACTTGGCGCCCTTGAGGCCCGCCTCGGTCTTCGAGTGGCACTGGAGACAGAGCTCCTTCTGCGGGGAAACGAGCAGGCCGCGGACGTTCGAGCCGTGCGGGTCGTGGCAGGTGAGGCAGTCGCCGTCCATGGCGGGCGGGTGGTTCACCCCGTTCTTCGTCGGGGTTCCCACGTCGGCGTGGCAGTCGGCGCAGAGCTTCGCGCCGGCGGCCTTGAGGAGCTTCGGGGAGTCGGAGGCGTGCGGCGTGTGGCAGGCCGAGCAGAGCCCCTCCAGCACCGGCCTGTGGGTGTAGGTCTTCACGAACTTCGCCTCGGCCCCCTGGTGGCAGGCGTAGCAGGTGGCGTCCTCGCGCCCCTTGCCCATTCCGGGGAAGTTGGACCCGTGGGGACTGTGGCAGGAGACGCAGGCCCCCTGGGCGAACGGCTTGTGGACCACCTTCTTCTTCCCCTGCTCGGCCACCTTTGCGTGGCAGGAGGCGCAGTTGGCGGACGCGGTGGTGTCGAGCAGCGCCTTCTCCTTCGAGGCGTGCGGCCGGTGGCAGGACAGGCAACCGGCGCCGGTGGTCACGGCCTTGTGCGGCTTCGTGACCTTCTGTCCCATCTCGGCGTGACAGGAGGTGCAGAGCGCGTTCCCCTCGGCGCGGGTGAGCTTCCTCGCGTTCGAGGTGTGCGGGTCGTGGCAGGAGGTGCAGTCGCCCGTCTTGAAGGGGGCGTGCTGCACCTTGCCTCCTGCGGCGAGGCCTGCCTGATCGTGGCAGTTCGCGCAGAGCTTTCCGCTGGCCTCGAGCAAGGCGAAGGGCTTCGCAGAACCCGGGGCCGCGTGGCAGGAGTCGCAGCCGGAGAGGGCTGCGTGGACCGTGCCGCGGAGCAGCTTCGGCTGGTCGGCCGAGTGGGAGTCGTGGCAGACCGAGCAGGTGGCGCTGCTCGCCACCGGGTAGCCGCCGTGGGCCTTCTGGAACGCTCCCTTGGACGGGTCGTGGCACTTCGAGCAGAGCTTCACCTCGTCCTGCACGAGGAGGTTCTTCTGGTCGGAGGCGTGGGCCTGGTGGCAGGACGCGCAGCCGTCCTTCACGGGCGCGTGGACGAACTTGCGCTGGAAGGCCTTCGCGTCGTGGCACGTGTAGCAGCCCTCGACGCCTCCCACCTTGAGCATGTGCTCGGAGTTGGAGCCGTGCGGGTCGTGACAGAGGCTGCAGCCCCCCACGCGCAGCACCGCGTGGACGTTCTTCCGGTCGAGCCCGATGCTCTTCTTGTCGTGGCACTTGAAGCAGAGGTCGTTGCCCTGCTCCTTCAGCGCCAGCTTGGGCACCGCGCCGTGGCGCAGGTGGCACTCCTCGCACTTCTTCTGCTTCACCGCCGGGTGGAGCGACTTCAGGCCGGCGAACTTCTCGGCCTCCTTCTTGTG
The DNA here is from genome assembly GCA_049586815.1 of Anaeromyxobacteraceae bacterium. Lineage (GTDB taxonomy): Bacteria > Myxococcota > Myxococcia > Myxococcales > Anaeromyxobacteraceae > CAIOAK01. The sequence goes on along the minus strand of JBAVCR010000312.1, from coordinate 3,109 downwards.
GCACTCCAGGCAGTCGCGCTGCTTGAAGGAGCGCTGTGCGGCCGCGGGAACCGGCGCAAGCCCGGCGAGGGCAGCGGCCAGGACGAGGAAGCCGGGAACGTGGGGACGGTGGGTGCGCATGGGACGACCTCCTGGCTCCGGCTAGGCGCCGACCTTGCTGAGATAGACGTGCACCGGGTGAACCTTGCGGAGCTTGCCGATCCAGTCCTCGACCGACTTCTGGACCGCCTCGCCGTAAAGCTTCTGGACGATGCCCTCCCGGACCTCGTCGAAGGGCTGGGCGGAAGGGGGCGTCACGTTCAGGACGTGCACCACGTAGAACTGATCGTGCGGCGCGGCGTAGACGCGGAAGTCTCCCGCCCGGGCTCCCTCCATGACCTTCGCGAACGTCGGCGTCATCGCCTTCGAGCTGATGACCCCGTTGGGCCGCTCGGAGTCCTGTCCGGGCCCGAGCTTTCCCTCGGCGTTGGCGTTCAGCCACTTGAAGTCGGTGCCGCTGCGCAGCTTCGACACCGCCGCCTCGGCCGCCTTCTGGGTCCCGAAGCCGATGCTCTCGAGCTTGTAGAACGCCGCGATGGCGTAGTCGGCCTGGTGGGTGTCGTAGTACTTCCGCACCGCCGCCTCGTCGAGCTTCACGTTGGGCAGGACGACCTTCTTCACGAAGGCCCCGAACACCTGGCTCTCCCTGGCGTTCTCCATGCGCCTCTGGAACTCGGGCGACTTCTCGATCCCGAGGCTGTCGACCTCGGCGGCGACCACCCGCTGGGACACGAGCGCGTCGAGCGTGGTGCCCTTGGCGTTGTTGAGCCGCCTCGCCTGGGTGGCGTTGTCCACCCCGTGGAAGAACTGCTCGCCGAGCGCGGTGGCGAGGAGCCCGATCGTGACGTCCGACTGGCCTTGCACGGTGGCGATGACCCTCTTGTCCTTCTTGAGCGCCTCGAACCCCGGCGTCTTGGCCTCGAAGTCGAGCTTCTTCAGCATCTTCTCGTCGACCCTGGCGTACTTCTTCACGAGCGCGTCGTAGTACTTCTTGAGCGCGCGCTTGCGCGCCTCGAGGAGCGCGATGGCCTCCGCCTCCGACCTGGCCTTCGCGTCCTCCGGATACCGGACCGCCTCCACGTCCACGACGGTGAAGCCTCCCGGGACCTTCACGGGCGGGGTGGCCTGCCCGACCTTGGTCTTCTGGACGTTGGCGAGCACGGCAGGGAGGAGCTTGCTCACGTGGACCCACTGGCCGGGCTCGTTGCCCTTGGCCTTCTTGTCGGCGACGGCCTTCGCGGCGAGGTCGTCGAACTTCCTCCCGGCCTTGAGCTGCTTTCCCATCTCGACTGCGTCGGACTCGCGCGGGAAGAGGATGGACTGGAGCCTGTACTCGCGGACCTTGTCCTCGAAGAGCCGCTTCACCTCGGCCGGGTCGGGCTGGACGCCGCGGAGCACCTGCTCCTTCAGCATCTCGCGGGCAATCGACTCCTCGGCCGCCTTGAGCCCTTCCTTCAGCTCGGGGAGCTCGTCGATCCCCATGGCCTCCCCCTCCATCACCACCAGCTTGGCGTCGACGAGGCGGTTGACGATGACGGTCGGGTCCTGCTTGCCGCCGCGCGAGCCAGGCGACTGACCCTCGTGCATTCCGGCGAGGCCGGCAGCGAGGTCGTCCATGGTGACGCTGGGGCCGCCGTCGATGGTGGCCACCGGACAGCCGGCAGAGCGGTCGGAGAAGAGCGGGACCTTGATGGTCCCGGCGCCGGCGGGCTGGGCGTCGACGCATTTCTCCGCTGCGCCCGGGACCGACGACTGGAGGTAGACCCACATGCCGCTCGACGAGGGTGCGGCGGGGGAGTCGGCGGCCCGGGCGCCAGAGATCGGCGCGGCCACGAGGATTCCCAGGGTCATCAGTTTGTGGAGCACGAGGTCCTCCCGGTGCGCGACCGGCCTGTTTCGTCCTTCGATGGTTTCCAGGGGGCGGTGTGCAACCCTCATGCCCCCCCGTACGGGGCCGAGTATGCCCCATGCAGCTGATCTTCAACGTACTTTTGCGACGAATCCGCCCCGGGTGCGCACGGCTTGCGTGTTCAGCGAGGCACGGGGGAACTCTTGCGCCCGGGACAGTTCAGCGCTTCGGCACGGTGCGGGCTCCGGTGACCCCGTCGATCACCTCCCGGGCCATCCGGCAGGTGAGCAGCGGAGTGGTGCTGACGACCCGCAGCCCGAAGAGGGTCTCCGAGTCGTCCCCCTTGTTGTGGGAGACCGACTCCCAGACCACCCGCCCCGTCTTCCGGTCGATGATCATCACCGTGAAGTTGGAGGCCGGGTTCCCGCCCTCCTCGAAGTCGAAGACGTAGCCCGCCGCCACCAGGTCGGCGTCGAGCGTCTCCGAGACGACGCGGGCCTGATCGAGAGAAACGCCGTCCTCCATGACGACGCGCCGGCGCAGGAGCTCGTCGCGCACGATCCCGGGCTCGACCAGCCGGAAGCCGTCGGCGTTCGCGAACTCCCGGGCGAGCTCCAGCGCCACCACCTCGCCCGCCCCGCGGCGCCGGCTCTCGTTCACGAAGGGGAGCACCGCGACGGTCGCGACCGCGCGCTCGTCGGGCCGGGCCCGGTAGGCCAGGCGCGGACGCCACCAGCCACCGCTCCCACAGCGCGGAGCACGCGTTCCGGCCTGGAGCCAGGCCTCGAGCGACGCACCCAGCGTCCGCAGGGCCTCGGCCTGCACCACGGCCGGGTCGGCGATGATCTGCAGGGCGAGGACGCCGGGGGAATCGTCGCCGGTGCGCGCGAAGCCGTCCACCCAGAGCACGGTGGGGACGTCGGACGTCTGCACGAGCCGGGTGACGAGGGCCACCGTCGTGGAGCTGGCGTTCCAGGCGATGATGCTGGTGGCCAGGATGGCGTCGGCGCCGAGGTCCTCCCGGGCCGCCCGCGACGCGATGCCGTCAACGCCGCCGGTGTAGCGGATCCGGTAGCGGGCCAGGTATTCGTCGAGACGTTCCCCGCCCACGACGTCCGCGCCCGCCATGGCCACCATCTGCTCGAGCCTGACCGTGAGCTCCCGGGAGGCGAGGGGGGCGGCGACCAGGTTCTCCGGGGGGAGCACGAGCACCTTCCGGCG
>JBAVCR010000311.1:0-1723 GCA_049586815.1 Anaeromyxobacteraceae bacterium | reverse complement strand
CTCCTGCCGGCCCGGGCGGGGGCGCAGGCGGCTCCCCCGGCGGCGCAGGCGGCACAGGCGGGCGCCGCCACGGTCACGCTGGCGGCCCGGAGCATCGGCTCCCGCCGGGGAAACCCGCCCGAGAAGCGCGCCCACGCGGCGCTCCTCATCCGGATCGAGGGGCAGCCCGGCGGCTTCATCGTCCAGGGCGGCAAGGAGGCCGTCCCGGGATGGCTGCCGGGGCGCGCGCGGGTGGTGGGGTACGTCATCCCCTCGGCCGACCCGTCGAAGGACTTCACCCGGGCCACCGGCGCGTTCTGGGGCGAGCCCGACGCGCGCGAGCTCCCCACCCGCGAGATCGCCGCCTTCGTGGAGCCGGGGCTCACCGAGGCGCGGATCCGCGCCCTCGTCGACTCCCTGAACGAGGAGTTCCGGCCGCGCGACTACGTGCTCTCCCCCGGGCCGAGCTCGAACAGCCTCGTCAGCCGGTTCCTGGAGCGGCTCGGCCGGCCGCTCCCGCCGCTCGGCGGTGAGGACCTGCCCGGCTGGGGCTGGAAGCCCTGAAAGGAGCCGGACGTGGCGAACGCCCCGAAGCGCAAGCTGTGGCTCGACTGGCAGCGTGGCCTGGCCGTGCTCTACATGCTGCAGTGGCACACCTGGGACTCCTGGCGCGCCGACCACGCGGCGTCGGGCACGGTGCACACGATCCTGGCCATCGTCGGCGGCTTCGCCGCGCCGTCGTTCCTCTACATGGCCGGCATGTCGCAGCTCCTCGGTGATGCCGCGCAGGAGCGGAAGGGCGTCCCGGTGGGCGTGCGGCGCAGCGGGGCCCTGCGCCGGGCGCTGTGGCTCCTCGGGGTGGCCTACGGGTTGCGCATCTTCTGGTTCGCGGCCGGAGGCGCCTGGCGGGTTCCCGACGGCTGGCAGGGCATCCTCAAGGTCGACGTCCTGAACGTCATCGCCGTCTCGCTCCTCGTCGCCGCGCTCTTCACGGTCGGGCTCACGCCCCGCGTCCACGCCATCCTCGCGATCCTGGCGACGGCGGCGGTGGCCTTCCTCGCGCCGGTCGTGGCGGGCTGGCAGCACCCGCCGAGCCGCATCCTCGACTACCTCTACGGCGAGTACCCCCGGGCCATCTTCTACCTCTTCCCCTGGGCGGCCTTCTGCTTCGCGGGGAGCGCGCTCGGGAGGCTGGCGCTCCGCGACGCGAGCCCCTTCACCTGGATCGGGATCGGTGCGGCGCTCGCCGTGGCCGGATGGCTCGGCGACGAGCTGCCGCCGTTCTACGCGCACCAGGACTTCTGGAGGGTGTCTCCCTCCTGGTTCGCCATCCGGCTCGGCGGGGTGGTGGCGACGAGCGGCCTCCTCCAACTCGTCCCGGCCAGCGCCGACCGCTGGCTCTCCTGGCTCCGGACCATGGGGCGCCACAGCCTCCTCGGCTACTTCCTCTCCATCGAGCTGCCCTACGGCGTGCTCTCCCGCCCGTTGCACAAGCAGCTCGGGACCTGGGCCGGGCTCGTCGGCGTCGTCGCCATGGCGGTCCTCATCTGGGCGGCCTCGGTGGCGGCGGAGCGCTACGACGCCTGGAAGGCGCAGCGGGCGAAGGCCGCGTGAGCAGGAGGCTCGCGGCGGTCGCCCTCGGGGCGCTCGTGGCCGCCACCGGGGCATGGGCGGGTCCCGACAGTCGCAGCGGCCCACCCGGCCCGGCGCAGCCCGTGGCCTCGCCGCTCGTGCCGGCGCCGCT
>JBAVCR010000310.1:0-7409 GCA_049586815.1 Anaeromyxobacteraceae bacterium | reverse complement strand
GGGTCGGACGTCCCGCCCACCGGCTTCGAGCAGCCGGCGACCGTGCGGCTCATCACCGCGCCCGCGCTCGTCGAGACGCTGGCGCTCATCGCCGTCTGCCTCTGGCTCGGCACGCACGGCGCCGGCGCGCTCGCCGGGACCGCCTTCGAGCTCCCGGTCTTCGTCCCGGTGCTCTTCGTGGGCGTGGCGCTCCGCAACGGGCTCTCCTGGGTGACGGGCTACGAGCCCTTCGACCGCGCCGTCTCGGTGGTCGGGAACGTGAGCCTCGCGCTCTTCCTCGCCATGGCGCTCATGACGCTGCGCCTCTGGGAGCTCGCCCACCTGGCGCTCCCGGTGCTCGCCATCCTGGTCGTGCAGACCGGGCTCATCGCCGCCTGGGTGGTGAAGGTCACCTATCCGGCGATGGGGCGCTCCTACGACGCGGTGGTGCTCGGCGCCGGCCAGTGCGGGTTCGGCCTGGGCGGGACGCCGACCGCCATCGCCAACATGCAGGCCATCACCAACCGGTTCGGCCCCTCGCGGGTCGCCTTCGTGGTCGTGCCGCTCGTCGGGGCGTTCTTCCTCGACCTCGCGAACGCCGTGACCATCAAGGTCTTCCTCTCGGTCCTGCGCTGACCCTCTTCCCCTCCCGGAGGCACACGTGATCGCCCTCTTCGCCGCCGCCGCGCTCGCCGCCGTCCCTCCGGCCGACGTCATCTACGTCGACGGCCCCATCCTCACCATGGTGGAAGGTCAGACCACGGCCGAGGCGCTCGCGGTGCGGAACGGGCGCATCGCCGCGGTGGGCAAGAAGGCCGACGTGCTGAAGCTCCGCGGCCCGTCCACCCGCGTGGTCGCGCTGGGGAAGCGGGCGCTCCTCCCCGCCTTCGTCGACCCCCATTCCCACTTCCTCGCCGCGGTGGCCATGCAGGGCTGGGCCAACGTCTCGCTGCCGCCGGTGGGGACGGTCCGGTCGATCGCGGACATCCTCGCAATTCTGAAGAAGCAGGCGCTGCTCCAGAAGGCGAGGCCCGGCGACTGGATCGTGGCCTACGGCTACGACGCGAACGGGCTCGCCGAGAAGCGCGACGTGACGCGCCAGGACCTCGACGCGCTCTTTCCGGAGAATCCCGTGGTGCTCATCCACGTGTCCGGCCACGGAGCCGTGCTCGACACCGAGGCCATGCAGGCGGTGGGGCTCGGCCCCGCCACCGTCACCCCGCCCGGCGGCGTCATCGTGCGGGAGCCCGGCTCCCAGCAGCCGGCCGGCCTCGTCATGGAAGTGGCCTTCCTCGCCATCGAGCCGAAGATGCCGCTCGTCGAGCCGGCCACGCTGGTCGCGAACCTCGCCCCCGCCCAGCGCCTCTACTTCTCGAGCGGGTACACCGTGGCGAGCGAGGGGGCCACCCCGCCGGCCGCCGTGGGCGCGCTGCGGGAGGCGTCCCGCCGCGGCCTCCTCGCCATCGACGTGCTGGCGCTGCCGCTCATCGAGTCGCAGGCGGAGGTGGTGGGCAAGCCCGGCTTCGCGTTCGGGACCACCGTCGACCACGTGCGGGTGGTGGGGCTGAAGGCGGTGGTGGACGGGTCGCCGCAGGGGCGCACCGGCTTCTACACGAGGCCGTACCTCGTGCCCGGGCCGGAGGGACAGTCCCCCTGGGCGGGCCAGCCCTCGGCCTCGAAGGAGCAGCTCGTCTCCGCGGCCCGGGCCGCGCGCGCCGGCGGCGGCCAGCTCTTCTCCCACGCGAACGGCGACGCCGCCATCGACCTCGTCGTCGCAGCCCAGGCCGAGGCGGGGATCACCGCGAAGGACGACCTGCGGAACGTCGTGGTCCACAGCCAGTTCGTGCGCCCCGACCAGCTCGACGCCTACGTGAAGCTCGGGCTCGTGCCCTCGTTCTTCACGAACCACACCTTCTACTGGGGCGACGACTACCCGGCCCTCCTCGGCGAGGAGCGGGGCCAGGCCATCAGCCCGACGGCGTCCGCGGCGGCGCGCGGGATCCGCTTCACGAACCACACCGACTTCTCGGTCACGCCGGTCGACGCGATCTTCACCGTCTGGACGGCGGCGAACCGCACGAGCAAGTCCGGCAAGGTGATCGGCGCGGCGGAGAAGATCCCGGTCTCGCAGGCGCTCCGGGCCATCACCGCCGACGCGGCCTTCCAGTTCCGGCTGGAGCAGGAGCGGGGGACGCTCGAGGCGGGCAAGGTCGCCGACCTCGTCCTCCTGTCCCAGAACCCCCTCACCATGGACCCCCAGCGGCTCCGGGAGGTCCAGGTGCTCGAGACGGTCAAGGAAGGGAAGACGGTCTACCAGAAGCCCGGCCGGTGACGCCCCGCCCCGGGGACTTGACGGCTGTCAACGAAGGTTCTCCATCGGAAGATATCGGCCCGGAGTCTTTCGGAGGAGGCCAACGGGCGCCCCTCCGGGGTAGAATGCCTCCCCCCTCGAGCACAGCCCACGCGCGATCCCGAGCGCCGGAGGACGCATGTCCCAGTCGCAGAAGCAGCGGAAGATGGTGACGATGGACGGCAACGAGGCGGTCGCCTCGGTCGCCCACCGCACGAACGAGGTCATCGCCATCTACCCGATCACGCCTTCCTCCAACATGGGGGAGTGGGCCGACGAGTGGTCGGCCTTCGGGAAGAAGAACATCTGGGGGCTCGTGCCCACCGTGGTGGAGATGCAGTCGGAGGGCGGCGCCGCCGGCGCGGTCCACGGGGCGCTCCAGGGCGGCGCCATGACGACGACCTTCACGGCGTCGCAGGGCCTGCTCCTCATGATCCCGAACATGTACAAGATCGCCGGCGAGCTGACGCCGTTCGTCATGCACGTGTCGGCGCGCGCGGTGGCCACCCACGCGCTCTCGATCTTCGGCGACCACTCCGACGTGATGGCCGTCCGGCAGACCGGGTTCGGGCTCCTCGCCTCCAACTCGGTGCAGGAGGCGCACGACTTCGCCCTCATCTCCCAGCGCGCCTCGCTGAAGAGCCGGGTGCCCTTCGTCCACTTCTTCGACGGCTTCCGCACCTCCCACGAGGTGGCCAAGATCGAGCTGCTCGACGACGACGACCTGCGCCGGATGATCACCGACGACCTGGTCGCCGCCTGCCGCGCCCGCGCGCTCTCCCCCGACTCCCCGGTGGTCCGCGGCACGGCCCAGAACCCCGACGCCTTCTTCCAGGCCCGCGAGGCCTGCAACGGCTTCTACACGGACACCCCCGAGCACGTGCAGTCGGCCATGGACGACTTCGCCAAGGTGGCCGGGCGCAAGTACCACCTCTTCGACTACGTCGGGCACCCCGAGGCCGAGCGGGTGATCGTGATGATGGGCTCGGGCGCCGAGGTGGCGCACGAGACCGTCGAGGCGCTGGTGGCGCGCGGCGAGAAGGTGGGCCTCGTGAAGGTGCGGCTCTACCGCCCCTTCTCGCTCGGCCACTTCATGGCGGCGCTCCCCCGCACCACCGTGTCCATCGCGGTCCTCGACCGCACGAAGGAGCCGGGCGCGCTCGGCGAGCCGCTCTACCAGGACGTGGTCACCGCGCTCCGCGAGGCCCAGCAGGCCCACATCGACCGCTTCCACCACGAGATCACCGTGATCGGCGGCCGCTACGGCCTCTCCTCCAAGGAGTTCACGCCGGCGATGGTGAAGTCGGTCTACGACGAGCTCACCCACGCCCGTCCCAAGCGCCACTTCACGGTCGGCATCCACGACGACGTGACCCACCTCTCGCTGCCCTGGGACGCCTCGTTCCAGACCGAGGGCAAGGGCGTGGTGCGCTGCCACTTCTGGGGCCTCGGCGCCGACGGCACCGTGGGCGCGAACAAGAACTCCATCAAGATCATCGGAGAGGACACGCCCAACTTCGCCCAGGGCTACTTCGTCTACGACTCGAAGAAGTCGGGCAGCGTGACCGTCTCCCACCTGCGCTTCGGGCCGGAGCAGATCCGCAGCTCCTACCTCGTCACCAGCGCGAACTTCGTGGCCTGTCACCAGTTCGGGTTCATGGAGAAGTACGAGATGCTCGACGCCGCAGCGCCGGGCGCCGTGTTCCTCCTCAACTCCCCGTACCCCGCCGACCAGGTCTGGGAGCAGATGCCGGCCGAGGTGCAGGCCGAGATCCTGGACAAGAAGCTGCGCTTCTACGTGATCGACGCGGTGCGGGTCGCCAAGGACACCGGCATGGGCGGCCGCATCAACACCATCATGCAGACCTGCTTCTTCGCCATCTCGGGCGTGCTCCCTCGCGAGCGCGCCATCGAGCTCATCAAGAAGGCCATCGAGAAGACCTACGGCCGCAAGGGCGCCGAGGTGGTGAAGAAGAACTTCGAGGCGGTCGACGCCACCCTCGACCACCTCCACGAGGTGAAGCTCGACGGCAGGAAGGTGACGAGCAAGCCGCGGCCGCCCCTCGTCTCCGAGCAGGCCCCCGACTTCGTGAAGAAGGTCACCTCGATCATGATGGCCGGCAAGGGCGACCTGCTCCCGGTCTCCGCCTTCCCCATCGACGGCACCTGGCCGCTCGGCACCACCAAGTGGGAGAAGCGGGCCATCGCGCTCGAGATCCCGGTGTGGGACGAGTCGCTCTGCATCCAGTGCAACAAGTGCGCGCTCATCTGCCCGCACGCCGCCATCCGCGCCAAGTACTACCCGGCCGCCGACCTGGCCGGCGCGCCCGGCACCTTCAAGGCCATGGACTTCAAGTCGGCCGACGTGAAGGGGGCGAAGTACACCATCCAGGTGGCGCCGGAGGACTGCACCGGCTGCCGCGTCTGCGTGGAGTTCTGCCCGGCCGAGTCGAAGACCGCGAAGGGGCACAAGGCCATCAACATGGAGGCCATGCCGCCGCTCCGCGAGCAGGAGCGGAAGAACTACGACTTCTTCCTGGCGCTGCCCGATCCGGACCGCACCCGGGTGAAGCTCGACGTGAAGGGCACCCAGTTCCTCGAGCCGCTCTTCGAGTACTCCGGCGCCTGCGCCGGCTGCGGCGAGACGCCCTACATCAAGCTGCTCACCCAGCTCTACGGCGACCGCGCCATCATCGCGAACGCCACCGGATGCAGCTCGATCTACGGCGCCAACCTGCCCACCACCCCGTACACCACCAACGACGCGGGGCGCGGGCCGGCCTGGGCCAACTCGCTCTTCGAGGACAACGCCGAGTTCGGTCTCGGCATCCGGCTCGCCGTCGACAAGCTCACCGAGCAGGCCCGCTACCTGCTCCGCGAGGTGGGCGGCAAGGTGGGCGGCGACCTCGTCACCGAGCTGCTCGAGGCCGACATGGCCGCCGAGGTGGGCATCGAGGCCCAGCGCGGCCGCGTCAACGTGCTGCGCTCCAAGCTGGCCGGCGTCGACTCCCCGGCGGCCCGCCGGCTCGAGCGGGTCAGCGACTACCTGGTGAAGAAGAGCATCTGGATCGTCGGCGGCGACGGCTGGGCCTACGACATCGGCTACGGCGGCCTCGACCACGTCATCGCCATGGGCAAGGACGTGAACATCCTGGTGCTCGACACCGAGGTCTACTCGAACACCGGCGGCCAGGCCTCCAAGGCCACCCCCATGGGCGCGGCGGCCAAGTTCGCCATGGGCGGCAAGTCGGTCCAGAAGAAGGACCTCGCCATGCTCGCCATGACCTACGGCCACGCCTACGTGGCCCGGGTGGCCATGGCGGCGAAGGACGTCCAGAGCGTCAACGCCATGAAGGAGGCCGACAGCTTCCCCGGCACCTCCGTGGTGGTGGCCTACAGCCACTGCATCGCGCACGGCTACGACATGGCCGACTCGATGGAGCACCAGGAGCTGGCGGTGAACTCCGGCTACTGGCCCATCTTCCGCTACGACCCGCGGAAGGCGGCGCTGGGCGAGAGCCCGCTCAAGCTCGACAGTGGAGTCCCCAAGGCCTCCATCGCCGAGTTCATGGCCAAGGAGACCCGCTTCCGCATGGTCGAGGCGCTCGACCCGGAGAACTACAAGAAGCTCGTCGACGAGGCGCAGCGGCTCGCCAGCGAGAAGTACGCGCTCTACGAGCAGCTCGCCAAGGCGATGAACCCGGTGAACCTCGTCCCTGGCGGCCCGCTCGGCGCCGCCGGAGCGGCCGGCATCCCCACGCCCAAGGCCAAGGCCTGATCGTGATCCGGTCCGCCCGCGTCGCCGCCCTCCTCCTGCTCCTCGCCGCGGGAGGCACCGCGGCGCAGGAGTCGGCCCTGCGCGCCGCCACGCCGCAGCCGGTCGGCGGCGAGATCAAGCTGCACCGACCGCCCGGCACCATCACCGTGATCGGCGAGGGGCTGGTCTCGGTGCCGCCCGACGCGGCGTCGTTCACGGTCGGCGTCCAGGCGACCGCGAAGACGGTGGCCGCCGCCACCGCCGAGGTGACGACGCGGATGAAGGCGGTGCTCGAGGCCGTGTCGAAGGCCGGCGTGGCCGCGAAGGACGTCCGCACGGTGCGCTACGACGTCGCCATCGAGCGGCCGTGGAAGGACGGGAAGCAGCTCCCCATCATCGGCTACACGGTGACGAACGCCGTCGACGTGAAGGTGCGCGACCTCTCCCGGCTCGGGAAGATCCTCGAGGCGGTGACGGCGGCCGGATCGAACCAGGTCGACTCCCTCCGCATGGAGCGGCTCGACCCGAAGCCGCAGCAGCTCGAGGCGCTGGCCCTCGCCTATGCCTCGGCGCGCGACAAGGCGCGGGCGCTCGCCATCGCCGCCGGCGCCGAGCTCGGCGACATGGTCTCGGTGACCGAGTCGGGAGCGCAGTACCGGCCCCCCATGCCGATGCGGGCGCGGGCCATGGCCATGGCGGCCGACGCGGCCCCGGTCCCGGTGGCCGAGGGGGAGCTCGAGTACTCTGCCCGCGTCGAGGCCGTCTTCGGGATGCGGTAGGCCGTCCGGCTCCGGTCAGTCGAGGAGCCCGAGCGTCGTCACGGCGTGCCGGTCCCGGCGCTCGCCGGCCCCGGCCGATCGGCCGTTGCTCTCGCGCCGCACCTCCACCAGCCGGTCGCCGCGCCGCTCGAAGCGGAAGAGGTCCTTCTGCTCGATCTCGAAGGTGATGATGAGGAAGATGCGCCCCTTCATGAGGACGCGCCGCTCCTCGGCGAGCGGCACTCCGTCGGGCCCGAGCCAGAAGCGGGCGGTCGCCTCCACGTCCTTCACGTACTTGCGGTCGCGGGCGGCGATCACCGGCTTGATCTGTACCGTCAGGGCCCGCGTGGGCGTCCCCTCGAAGGGCTCGACCTTCTCCTCGACAACGCGCGCCTCGACGAGGTCGCGCAGCATGTCGGGGACGGCGTCGAGGGCCCGGGCGAGCGAGAGCGTCCGCAGGTCGCCGATGGCGTCCCGGGTGGGGGCGTAGGCGTCCGGGTTCGCGAGGCGGGCCCGCTCCTCGGCCTCGGCGCGGGCGAGCAGCGCCGGGCTCCAGGTGATGCGC
>JBAVCR010000309.1:0-2047 GCA_049586815.1 Anaeromyxobacteraceae bacterium | reverse complement strand
CCCGACCCCCCGGCGCCCCGGGACGGACGGCGGCCACCGCGAAGCTCGCGGGGTCGACGCCCTCGAGCCCGGCCGCCGGCGAGACCGCCTGCAGCTCGAGCCCGGCGCCGTGAAGGAAGCGGCGCAGCGCGGCGATCACCGGCGGGCTGCTGTCGACGAGGAGGATGCGTTGGGCCATCGAGCGAAGGGGATGCTACCATCCGCGCCCGTGCCCGCGAAGCGCATCGCCCTCGCCCAGATCGACACCACCGTCGGGGATCTCGCCGGGAACGCCGGGAAGATCCGCGCCTTCTCGGCGATGGCGCGCGAGGCGGGCGCGTCGCTCGTCGTCTTCCCGGAGCTCGCCATCTGCGGGTACCCGCCCCGCGACTTCCTCGACATGCCGGAGTTCGTGGATCGCTGCGCCGCGGCGGTGGACGAGCTCTCCCGCCCTGCCCCCTGGTCGCGCGGGATCGCGGTGGCGTTCGGCTTCCCGGAGCGGGACCCCGGGGCGCCCCCGCCCGGCCTCTACAACGCGGTCGCGCTCGTCGAGGACGGGAGGCTCGTGGCCGTCGGCCGGAAGTCGCTCCTCCCCACCTACGACGTCTTCGACGAGACGCGCTACTTCCTCCCGGCGGGCAGGAGCACCTCGGCCCCCGCCGAGGGCGTGGGGCTCCGGCTCGGCCTCTCGGTGTGCGAGGACATCTGGAACGACAAGCGGTTCTGGGACCGGCCGCGCTACGCGCGCGACCCCATCGCCGACCTCGTGGCCGGAGGCGCCGGGATCGTCCTCAACGTCTCGGCGTCGCCCTACGCCCTCGGCAAGCCCGAGCTGCGCGAGCGGATGCTCTCGGCCGCGGCGCGCGCGCACGGGACGCCGGTGGCCTACGTGAACCAGGTGGGCGGGAACGACTCGCTCGTCTTCGACGGCGGGTCGCTGCTCGTCGGCCCCGACGGGCGCGTGCTGGCCCGCGCCCCGCTCTTCGAGGAGGTGCTCGTCGTCGCCGACCTCGACGGGAGCCGCGTGGAGGTGCTCGGGGCGGACGGCGCGCCCCGGCCCGCGCCGCCTGCGCCGGAGGGCTCGGCCGACGGCCAGGCCGACGAGGTCTTCCGCGCGCTCGTCCTCGGCGTCCGCGACTACGTGCGGAAGTGCGGGTTCGGGAACGCCGTCATCGGCCTCTCGGGCGGGATCGACAGCGCGCTCACCGCGGCCGTCGCGGCGGTGGCGCTCGGGCCGGAGCGGGTCACCGGCGTCGCCATGCCCTCCCGCTACAGCTCGGACCACTCGCGCGAGGACGCCCGGATCCTGGCCGAGCGTCTCGGGATCGCCTTCCGCGAGGTGGAGATCGAGCCGATGCACGCGGCCTACCTCGCTTCCCTCGAGGCGACCTTCGGACGCACCCCGGGCGACCTCACCGAGCAGAACGTGCAGGCGCGCATCCGCGGCCAGATCCTCATGGCGCTCTCCAACGAGACCGGGGCGCTCCTCCTCTCCACCGGGAACAAGAGCGAGCTCGCCGTCGGCTACTGCACGCTCTACGGGGACATGGCCGGCGGGCTCGCGGTCATCGGCGACGTGCCGAAGACCCTCGTCTACCGCGTCTCCCGGGCCGCCAACCGCGCGCTCGGGCGCCACGCCATCCCGGAGCGCACCTTCACGAAGCCTCCCTCGGCGGAGCTGAAGCCGGGGCAGGTCGACCAGGACTCGCTGCCGCCCTACGAGGTCCTCGACGACATCCTCGCCGCCTACGTGGAGGAGCGGCTCCCGGTCGCCGACATCGTCGCGCGTGGCCACCCGGAGGAGCTCGTCCGGCGGGTCATCCGGATGGTGAACGGGAGCGAGTACAAGCGGCGCCAGGCGGCGCCGGTGCTCAAGGTCACCGGGAAGGCCTTCGGGGAGGGGCGGAGGCTGCCCATCGCCCACGGGTGGAGGCCCTGAGCCTTCGGCATGGGAAGGCGAGACAAGGGGCCGCCCGCCACGCCCCCGGGCCCGTTCAATCCCGCGCTGGCCGGGCTGGCGGCCCGGCTCGGCGAGGTCCCGGCGCCCCCTGCGGCGGCTGCTGCAACC
>JBAVCR010000308.1:0-3961 GCA_049586815.1 Anaeromyxobacteraceae bacterium | reverse complement strand
GGGTGCTCCGCGGTCCTGCTTCCGTTCACGCTACGCTCCCAGGTCGTAGTAGCGGGCGCCCAGGCCGTACAGGGCCGGGACCGGACGACAGTCGGGGGCGACGGGCGTGCCGTGCTCGCGCCAGGCGATGGCGCCGCAGCCGCCGCCGCAGACGGTGGCGAGCGCGCAGCCCTCGCACCTCGGGATGGAGAGCGTGCTCCGCCCCTGCCAGCGGGCGATGGCCGCCTCGTCGCGGGAGCGGACCGGGAAGAAGGTGCCGAGCCGGTGCTCCGGGTGCCCCACCGTCGCCGTGCAGCCGAACACGCCGCCGTCCGGGCCGAAGGCCCACTCCTTCTTCGCGGCCGGGCAGGCATCGTAGTTGGGAGCGGGCAGCTCACCCGTGTCGGCGAGGTGGCCGATTCCGTGGAAGCGCGGCTGGTGGAAGCGCCGCAGGACCGGGTGGGCCTCGGCGAGCTCGACGTAGCGGGCCCAGAGCTCCACGCGATCGAAGAGCGCGCCCTTCTCCTGCCGGCTGGCGCAGCCGAAGAGCTCGTAGTTGCGGCCGATCTGGGTCTTGAAGCGGGAGGAGGGGAGGTCGAGCCACCCCTTCGCGAGGGCGAGCTCCGCGAGCTCCGGCAGCGCGGGCAGGTTCTCACGGTCGGCCACGACCCGCAGGTTCACCGGGATGCCCGCGGCGACGAGCCCGTCGATGCCGGACACGATGCGATCGAAGGTGCCCCCCCCCGCGGCGTGGGGCCGGCGCCGGTCGTGCAGCGCGGCCGGGCCGTCGAGCGTGACCTGGACCTCCTTCACGGGTCCGGACGAGAGGAGCGGCAAGAAGGCGGCCAGGTCGTGGCCGTTCGTGACCACCGCGACCTCCATGCCCCGGGCCCGCGCCCCGTCGAGGAAGCGCCGGATCCGGTCGTGGTGGGCCGGGGTGTCGCGCAGCGGCTCGCCGCCGAAGAGGGTCACGTACGGACGCGGGCTCTCCCCGGCGTGGTGGAGGTCGACCCAGGAGAAGAAGGCGTCGACGGCGGCGGGCGTGATGAGCCCGGCCGCGGCCGGGTCGAAGAGCTCCTGGTAGCAGTAGGTGCAGGCGAGGTTGCAGCCGAAGCTCGGCACCACCACGAGCTGGGTGGGGGTCTTCGCCGCCTCGGTCGCCCACTCGGCGCGGGCGGCCGCGGTGAAGGCGAGATCCTGGTCCTCCCCGTCGACGACGAAGCCGGCCTCGCGGAGCGTCTCCTCGGGCAGTCCGTCGGGGAGCGGCGCTCCGGAGGCGAGCCCCTCGAGCGCACGGGCGTTGCGGGCCTCGAGGAGCGCGGCCTGGCCGGTGAGGGGCTGGACGAGCAGGACCTCGTCCTTGCCCGGGACGGGCGCGAGGATGGCGTGACGGGAGAGCTTCACGAGGACTCCAGGCCGGGCCTTCGCCCGGTGACGGTGAGGCTGCGGATGCGGACGCCGCCCTTCTCGTAGGGCTCGGTGCGGCGGACCACCGCGACGTCGCGGAGCCCGGCCGCGTCGATGGCGGCGAGGTAGGCGGCCTCGGGGATGGAGCCGCCGTAGCAGGCCGCCCATGCGGCGGGATCGCCCCGCACCGATTCGGGCAGGACATCCTCCGAGACCACGTCGGAGACGGCGAACCGGCCGCCCGGGCGGAGCAGGCGGAAGACCTCGCGGTAGACGGCTCCCTTGTCCGGGGCGTGGTTGATGGCGCAGTTGGAGACGACGAGGTCGGCCGACCGGTCCGGAAGGGGGACCACCGCGAGGTCGCCCCGGACCACGCGGGCGTTCTCGACCCCGCGCACGGCCTCGGTCGCCGCCGCCACCATCCGCTCGCTCGCGTCGACCCCGGTGGCCGAGCCGGCGGGACCGACCCGACCGGCGGCGCGGGCCACGTCGGCGCCCCGGCCGCAACCCAGGTCGAGGACGTCTTCCCCCTCGCGCGGCCCGCCCACGTCGAGGGCGCGGCCGCAGGAGAGGGACTCCCCCGACGTCGAGAGGGCCCCGTAGCGCGCCGCGGAGGCGCGCGCGACCGCTTCAGCGAGCTTCGGATCCGTGCTCATCCAGCGTGAACTCCCAGGAGCAGTACGCGTCGGCGCCGTGGGGGTCGGGAGGACAGGTGATGCATCGGGTGCGGATGCGCGGGTCCACGGCGCGGGCGAACTCCGAGTACTCCACGATGCCCACCGACTTGCAAGGGAAGTCGGGGAGTCCCTTGCGCTTGCGGGCCGACTGCACCCGGCAGTCGCGCATCACGAAGACCGCCCGGGTGGGCGTCTGCTCCGTCACCTCCTGCACGTTGAGCCGCGCGTAGAGCCGGTGGCGGAGCGCCTCCACGAGCGCCGGGATGCCGCCGCCGGGTGCCATGCCGAGCCGGTCCATGATCCGGCGAGCCTCCACGACCGTGAACTTCTCCCACGCGGCCCGGTCCGCGTCGATGGCCGGCCCCATGCCGTGGGCCTGCTCGACGGCCTGGAACCAGAGCCCGTCGTGGGCGAGCCAGTTCTTGGCGTCGTCCATGAGCATCCGGACGAGCTCCTCGCGGGGGAGGGAGGCGAGATGGGCCTCGGCGTCGAAGGGGCCGGAAGGTCCGCCGGGATCGCTCAAGGCGTGGCCTCGACCGGGGCCGGCGCCGCGTGCGTAGGCTTCGCCTGGTCCTTCACGAACTTCTGGACGGCGAGCGCGGCGATGGTGCCGTCGGCGACGGCGGTGGTGATCTGCCGGAACTTCTTCGACCGGATGTCGCCGGCCACGTAGACACCCGGCACGTCCGTGGACATGTCGTCCTTCGTCTCCACGTATCCCCAGGCGTTCGTCGCGACCAGCCCCTTCAGGAGGTCGGTGCGCGGCACGTAGCCCACGAAGACGAAGACGCCGTCGGTGGAGAGCTCGCGCACCTCCTTCGTCTTCACGTTCTCGATGCGGAGCTTCTCGAGCTGTCCCTCGCCCAGGAAGGCGCGCGGCTCGGAGTCCCAGATGACCTCGATCTTCGGGTTGGCGAGCGCCTCGGCGGCCGAGACCGGCTCGGCCTGGAAGTGGTCGAACTGGTGGATGATGGTGACCTTCTTCGCGAACTGGGTGAGGAAGAGCGACTCCTCGACCGCAGAGTTCCCGCCGCCGATGACGTGGATCTCCTTGCCGTCGAAGTAGGCGCCGTCGCAGGTGGCGCAGTAGGAGATGCCGCGGCCGCGGAACTTCGACTCGCCGGGGACGCCCAGCTCGCGGGGCTTCGCGCCGGTGGCGACGATCACCGCGGGGGCCAGGACCTCCTCCCCCTCGTCCAGCTCGAAGCGCTTCACCGCGCCCGAGAGATCGTGGTCCGTGATCTCCACGGCCCGGCGGATCTTCGTGCCGAAGCGCTCGGCCTGCGCGGCGAAGGCCTTCGCGAGGTCGGTCCCCTTCACGTCCTCCGGGAAGCCGGGGTAGTTGGAGACCTTGTGGGTGGTCTTCATCTGGCCGCCCGGGACGCTCTCGTCGATCACCAGCGTCCGGAGGCGCGCCCGCGAGGCGTAGATGGCGGCCGAGAGTCCGGCCGGCCCGGCGCCCACGATGATCACGTCGTACTTGTCTGCCATGGCGACCTCGGGGAAAGGGGAAAGGCGGCGACCTACGCGCCGACGATGGCCTCGACCTGTGCCTTCAAGGCGGTCCGCTTGATCTCCTCGCCGCTCATCCGCTCGCCGACCTCGGCGCCGCCCTTGAAGAAGACGAGGGTCGGGCTGCCGGTCACGCCGAGCTTCGAGGCGAGCTCCCGGTTGCCCTGCCGGAAGATCTTGAGGAAGCGGGCCTTGCCGGCGAACTGCTCGGCGACTGCGTCGAACTTGGGGGCGAGCGCCTCGCAGGGGGGGCACTCGGTGGAGAAGAAGTCGAGGACCACCGGGAGGGTCGCCTTCGCGACCTCGGCCTCGAAGTCGGCCTGGGTGATCTCCTTCACGTGCTCGCTCATGGCGAACCTCCTCGAAACGGGGGGAAAGGGGTGGGG
>JBAVCR010000307.1:0-3197 GCA_049586815.1 Anaeromyxobacteraceae bacterium | reverse complement strand
GGGCGATCTCGGTGGCGACCCGCAGCGCCTCGGAGCGGGGGAGCCGGCCGCGCCGCAGCCGGTCCTCCAGGGTCTCGCCGCGCAGGAGCTCGAGGACGAGCCAGCCCTCGCCGCCGGCGCTCCCCAGGTCGTGGACGGTGACGATGTTGGGGTGGTGGAGCGTCGCGGCCGCCTCGGCCTCGGCCCGCAGCATGGTGGCGTCGACGCCGCGCCGGGGGCGCACCACCTTCACGGCGACGAGCCGGCCGAGCTCCCGGTCGCGGGCCTCGAACACCACGCCGAAGCCGCCCCGGCCCAGCTCGCGGAGCACCTCGAATCGGCCTCCGATGACCGTGCCGGGGCCGATGCCGGAACCGGGGCGCACCTCGGGCGCCTCGGCGAGCTCCTCGAGCAAGGCCGACATGGCTCCCGGCCGCGGACGTTCCACGCCCGCGCCAGCCGGAGGTGGCCTGTTGGCGGCGCCCATGCCGCCGGATGGTACGGCTTCCCGGTCCGCGATCACAGCCCCGCCTGGAGGGCCGCCGGGTTCAGAAGCGGGTCGCCTGGGCCAGGAACGCGGCGATGGCGATCAGGAGGAGCGCGACGAACCCCACATCGCGCAGGGCGTGGCTCCGGGGGCGGGACAGGTGAAGCGTGGTCGTGCCGTTCCTCGTCATGGGTTGCTCCTTCCGGCGTACGGGGTGCTCCGTTCCCTCCCTCAACGTTCGGAGGGGCCCGCGATTTCGGCGTGACGGGTCCCGCATGGGTCGGGAAAGGGAATTGACCCCCGGAGGAGGAAAGGCGCGGCGCTTTGTGACCCCGGGCGAAGTTCCCGGGATCAGTCGATCTTCGCGGACGGCTTCAGGCCGGCCCGGAAGAGGAGCAGCCCGAGACCGACGAAGAGCAGGACGCCGAGGAGCTGGTAGCCGCCGTGGCCGAGGACGGCCGAGAGCGCCGGCTCCAGGTTGAGCCGGGTGGAGAGGAACTTTTCCACGTTGTCGTTCACCTGGAGGAGGGCCACCACGACGCCGGTGAGGGCGCCGCCGGCCACGAGCCCGGTGGCCATGAGCGACCCGCCGCCGAGCTCCGAGTCCTCGACCTGGCCGCCGCGGCGCTTCGTGGAGAAGTCGGCGAGCCCCTTCACGACGCCGCCCGCGAAGATGGGGAGCGTGGTGGAGAGCGGGAGGTAGAGGCCGACCGCGAAGGAGAGGGCCTTCACGCCGCAGAGCTCCATGGTGATGGAGAAGAAGACCCCGACGAGCACGAAGACCCAGTCGAGGTTGAGGGAGAGGAGCCCCTTGATCAGGGTCGCCATGAGCGTCCCCTGGGGCGCGGGGAACTTCTCGGTGCCGATGGCGTGGGTGATGCCCTTCGCCAGCTGGTCCGCGCTCGGGGTGTCGAGGACCTTCACGGTGAGGCCGATGACCACGGCCGACGCGATGGCGCCCACGAAGAGGGCGATCTGCTGGGCCCGCGGGGTGGCGCCGATGAGGTAGCCGGTCTTGAGATCCTGCGAGGTGGCGCCGGCGTTGGCCGCGGCGATGCAGACCATGCCGCCCACCACGAGGGCCATCGGCTCGTAGGCCGTCCCGGTCCAGCCCAGCCCGACGAAGACCATGGCGGTCGCCATGAGGGTGGCGATGGTCATGCCCGAGATGGGGTTCGAGGAGGAGCCGATGAGGCCGACGATGCGGGAGGAGACGGTGACGAAGATGAAGCCGAAGACGATGACGAGCAGCGCCACCAGGATCTTGTTGAGGATGGTGTTGCCGGGGATGAACGGGAGGGCGACGAGCACCACCACGAGCGCGAGGCTGCCCACGATCACGGTGACGAAGGAGAGGTCCCGGTCGGTGCGTTTCGTCTCGGCGGCGGCCCCCTTGTCGCCGAGGGAGCGGATCGAGTCGCGGAGCGACGTGTAGATGGTGGGCAGCGTCTTGAGCAGCGTGATGAACCCGCCCGCGGCCACCGCGCCCGCGCCGATCTGGCGCACGTAGGCGCGGTAGATGGCGTTCGCGGTGTTCGTGAAGGTGTGGGTGGCGGGGTCCCAGCCGAAGCCGGCCGGGTTGTTCCCCACCTTGACGAGCTGCGCGTAGACCATGTCGCCGGGGACGAGGAACCCGAGGAGGGGGATGAGCCCGAGCCAGGCGAGGACGCCGCCGGCCACCAGCACGCCCGCGATCTTGGGCCCGATGATGTAGCCCACGCCCATGTACTCCGGGGTGATCTCCCCGTTCACGGTGGCGTTGGGCAGCCACTTGCTCGTCCGGGCCGAGACCCAGGTCGGGGTCTCGGCGATGACGTGGAAGACCTTCTGGAGGACGGCGTAGGCCATGGCGATGCCCACGCCCTGGAAGGCGGTCTTCGCGAAGTCGCCGCCCCGCTCGCCGGCGATGAGCACCGACGCGCAGGCCGCGCCCTCGGGGTACTGCAGCTCGCCGTGCTCCTTCACGATGAGGGAGCGGCGCAGCGGGATCATCATCAGCACGCCGAGGATGCCGCCCACGAGCGAGAGGGTGAAGAGGGTCGGGTAGTTGAAGTAGCCCGCGCCCACCGAGACCCCGTCGGAGCCGGCGGAGAGGAAGAGGAAGCCGGGGAGGGTGAAGACCACGCCGGCCGCGATCGACTCGCCGGCCGAGCCCGCCGTCTGGATGATGTTGTTCTCCAAGATCGACGTCTTGAGGAGCTTCCGCCCGAGCGAGATGGCGATGACCGCGATGGGGATCGAGGCCGAGACGGTGAGGCCGGCCTTGAGCGCCAGGTAGACGGTCGACGCGCCGAAGAGGATCCCGAAGACGGCGCCCGTCACCACCGCCTTCACGGTGAACTCGGGGATGACCTTGTCGGCCGGGATGTAGGGCTTGAAGCCGGCGGCGCCGGAGTTGCTCTCGCTCATCGCCTGGGACTCCCTCCGGGAGCGACGGGAGGCCGCTCCACGGGGCGGGAAATAAGCACGTTTCCCGCCGGGATTCCACCCGGAGGAGTCAACTCCCGGGGGGAGTGACGAGGGCGTCCCGGATCGCGGCCAGGTCGGCCGGGACGGGGGCGTCGAAGGCGAGGGGGGCGCCGGTGGCCGGGTGCGGGACCTCGAGCCGCAGCGCGTGGAGCATGACCCGCGGTACGGGCAGCGCCCCCACCATCCGCGGCCCTCCGTAGCGCGCGTCGCCGAGCAGCGGGGCGCCGCGGGATGCGAGGTGGACGCGGATCTGGTGGGTCCG
>JBAVCR010000306.1:0-3754 GCA_049586815.1 Anaeromyxobacteraceae bacterium | reverse complement strand
CGCCGGTGCCGATCCCCGCAGCGGCGCCCGTCGTGGCGCCCCCGCCCCCTGCGCCTTCCCTGCCCGCCGCCCCGTGTCTCACGGGATGCGGCAAGGACACCGACTGCAAGGGCGACCGGATCTGCGTGAAGGGCGAGTGCGTGGATCCGCCCGCCCGCGCGGGTCAGACCCGGTAGATGAACGACTGCACGTCGATCATGTCCCGGCAGCCGAGGCCGGAGAGCTCGACCTTGAGCTTCTCCGCCATGGCGAGGGCCGACGCGTAGGTCGTCCAGTTCGGCGCCGGGTCGTAGCCGAGGTCGTGCCGGAGGCGGTGGGCCTCGTTGCGCGTGGCGACCGGCTTCACGAAGAGATGCCGGTCCGGCGCGGCGAGGAACGGGAACACCGTCACGATCGGCCAGGTGAACACCCGGCCGCGCGTGGCGGGGAGCGTCTCCACCGCATGGGCGAGGGCCGCGAAGTGCCCTTCGGAGGGGGTCCCGGCGTCGAGGAGCGCCGAGAGTGCGCCGAAGAACCGGAGCGCCCCCGGGGCGTCCCGCAGCCCGTCGCGGAGCGCCGCCTTCTCGAAAGGCGAGATCAGGTTCGTCGCGGCGTCGATCTCGAGCGCCGCCGCCACGAGCCCGTCGACACGCTGCTCCCGGAGCGCCTCCAGCCGGATCTCGCGGGAGAGCAGGCGCGAGAACATTCCCGCCGCCTCGAGCTTGTAGTTCCGCTCCTGCTCCAGGTAGGCGGGATCCCCGAACCCCCCGGGGAAGAGGGCGACGAAACGCGCGACCGCCTCCGCCTGCGTCCCCACGTCCGGCGGCGGAGCCTTCTTTCGCGTCGAGGACCGCTTCGCGGGGCGGAGCGCCCTCTCCTGGTAGGCCGTCAGCTTCTCCGTCGGAGCCGCGGCCGAGACCTCGAGCAGGGCGGGGTTGGCGATCATCGTGATCGCCTTGCCCGACGGGTGGTTCTCGAAGAAGACGTCCACCTTGTGGCCGGCCCGGACGCCGAGCACGATGCCAGGTCCCCAATCCGGAAGCTTTCGGTGCTGGACGCAGGTTCCGACGGTGAGTGTCACGGGCGACCCTTTCCTGGGAAGAAGGCGGGCCACCATCGCACGTTCCCGCCCGGCGCGGTTCGGAGTTCCGCGCCGGCGCCGCGTGCGCCCCGCGTCAGCCGCGCGTCCAGGCGAGCTTCTTCGAGAGGAAACCCCTCCCGGCGGTCAGCTCGAACCCGTCCTTCGTGAGGCGGATCTCCGCGGGAACGAACTCCCCCTTCCTGACCGCGAAGACCTCACCCGTCCAGACGGCGCGCGCCGGGTCGTAGCCGAGCGCGCGGAACATCGGCTTGCCCACCAGCGCGGGCTTCTCCGGGCTCTCGACCACGACGCCGCCGTGACCGCCGGGCCCGGCGGAGATGGCGACGACCACGCCTCCCTCGGGCGCCTTCCAGCGTCCGACGAGTGCGTCCGCGGGAACAGGGTTCGCGCTGGCCGGGGAAGGCGGGGACGCGGCCTCGGCGGCGAAGGCGATCACGGGCAGGGCGACGAGGGAGGCGGCGACGATCACGATCCGGCAGTTCATCGGCATGCCCGCAACATGGTCGTTCCGGGATTCCGGGCCAGAGCCCCCTCGGGGCGGAGACACGATACGACCCCGCGGCGCCTCGGACGGGGCCGTGGGGACGTGTCGCACATCGGGCCCGGCGTGCGCCGGGCGGTCGTCACTTCTGCTTTTCCACCCAGAAGGCGAGTGCCGCTCGCCGGGTAGGCCACCTTGTACGCGGCGATGGTGGCCTGGGAGGCCTCGACGTCGCCCCGCTGCCACTGGAGCTGCGCCTTCATGAGGAGGGCGTCGGGGGTCGCCTCGGCGGCGATGGAGTCGTCCAGGTTGGACATCGCCTCGGGAAGGTTGCCGGAGCCGTACGAAGCGTAGGCCGCGTCGAGCTTCGCGGCCGCCTCCTCCTCAGGGGTGGTCGAGGATCCGCCGCAGGCGGCGAGGGAGACCGCGAAGAGCGCGGCGAGGGGGAGGGTGTGCTTGCGGAAGGACTTCACCATGGGGGACTCCTTGCCCGACAGGTCCGGGCGATCGGTCACCCCGGCGACGTAGGCACGGCCGGAGGACCGGAAGCCCCCTGTCCCGCAAGGGATCGACCAAGGGCGTATCCCGGGCGCGCTTGACCCGACGCCCGCCAGGGCCTAACTAGGACCGCCCGTCATCCCTGGTCCCGGAGTCGCACGTGCACCCACCCCGCCCCCTCGTCCTTCTCGGCCTCCTCCTCGCCAGCGCCTGCGGAGGGTCCACGAGCACGCTCCCCACGATTCCCCCGCCGCCTGCGTCGCTCTCGCCCGACGAGCGCGCCGCGATCCTCGTCGCCGCCATGACGCAGGACGAGAAGCTGCAGCTCATCCACGGCGTCGGGACCCAGCAGAACGGGGGGCCCCGCGGCGCAGCGGGCTTCGTGCCGGGGATCCCCCGGATGGGCTTCCCGGACCTGTACCTCGTGGACGGGAGCGTCGGCGTCGGCAACGGGACGGGTGAATCCACGGCGCTGCCTTCCGCCATGGCGAGCGCGGCCACCTGGGATCTCGACCTCGCCTACCGGTACGGCGTCGTGATCGGCAAGGACATGCGCGCGCACGGCGTCAACGTGAACCTCGGCGGCAACGTGAACCTCGTGGGCCGGGAGCCGCGCAACGGCCGGGCCCACGAGACCAAGGGCGAGGACCCCATCCTGGCCGGGCGCATCAACGCCGCGCACCTCCGGGGAACGCAGGACCAGAAGGTCGTCGCCACGCTCAAGCACCTCGCGATGAACGACCAGGAGACCGGGCGCGACGTGATGAACGCGATCATCGACGAGCGCGCCGCGCGCGAGACCGACCTGCTCGCCTTCGAGATCGGGGTGAAGGACGGCGGCGTGCAGGCGGTGATGCCCGGCTACAACCTCGTGCAGGGCGCGTGGTGCTCGGAGAACCAGGCGCTCCTCACCGGCGTCCTGAAGCAGGACTGGGCCTTCCCGGGCTTCGTCGTCTCCGACTGGTACGGGACCCACAGCCGGGGCCCCGCCGCCCTGGCCGGCCTCGACATGGAGATGCCGGGGTCCATGCACTTCGGCGACATGAAGGAGGCCGTGGCGGCGGGGGAGGTTCCCCAGGCGCGGGTCGACGACATGGTCCACCGGATCGTGCGCGCGGTCCTCGCGGTGGGGCTCTACGACGACCCCGTCTCGCCAGGAACGGTCGACGCGGCGGCGAACCTCGCCGTCGCCCAGGCCGTGGCCGAGCAGGGCACGGTGCTGCTCGAGAACCGCGGCGTGCTCCCGCTGCCTCCCGCCGTGGGCTCCATCGCCGTCATCGGGCCGCACGCCGACGTGGGTGTGCTCGCGGGCGGCGGGTCGGCCGACGTGACTCCCCTCGGCGGGAGCGCCCTCGTCGAGCGCTCCGCATACGTGGGCTTCTGGTTCCCGGTCCGCTGGCTGCCGTCGTCCCCGCTCGCCGCCATCCGGGCCAAGGCGCCCGGCGCCACGGTCCGCTTCCACGACGGGTCGAACGCCGCCGAGGCGGCCGCGCTCGCCGCGTCGAGCGACGTGGCCATCGTCTTCGCGACCCAGTGGTCGACGGAGAGCCTGGACCGCCCCACGCTCGGCCTCTTCGACCTCGTCTCCCGCACGGCGCCGCTTGACCAGGACGGCCTCATCCAGGCGGTCGCGGCGGCGAACCCGCACACCGTGGTCGTCCTCGAGGGACCGGGCGCCCAGACCATGCCCTGGC
>JBAVCR010000305.1:0-3975 GCA_049586815.1 Anaeromyxobacteraceae bacterium | reverse complement strand
CGCTCCACAGGCGTGGGCTTGGCGGTGCCCACGTCGAGCCCCCGGTACACCTGCTGCGAGTCGGCGTTCAGGATCTCGCCGCCGGCGCGCAGCGCGAGCTCGACGGCGAGGCCGGTCTTGCCCGAGGCCGTGGGACCGGCCACGACCGCGACGAACGGGGGCGTCCCGGTCACGCCGCGCCTACGCCGGGCGGAAGCGGGTCGCGAGGTCGTCGAGGGCCACCGGCTCCTCGGCCCGGGTGGCCATGTCCTTCAGCCTGGCGCGCCCGGTCGCCGCCTCCTCGCCCCCCAGCACGACCGCGTAGCGGGCGCCCACCCGCTCCGCCTGCTTGAACTGCCGGGCCAGCTTGCCGCCGCGCGCGTCGAGGTCGCAGGCGATCCCGGCCCGGCGCAGCACGGCGGCGCGCCGGAGCGCCTCGCGCCGGCCCGCCTCGTCGGCCGAGACGAAGAAGACCTCGGGGCGCGTCTCGGGCACCGGCCGACCGGAGGCCTCGAGCATGAGCGCGAGCCGCTCCTCGCCCATCCCGAACCCGATCCCGGGCGTGGGAGGACCGCCCAGGGTCTCGACGAGTCCGTCGTAGCGCCCGCCCCCGGCCACCGCCGACTGCGCGCCGAGCAGGTCGCTCGTGAACTCGTAGGCGGTGCGCACGTAGTAGTCGAGGCCGCGGACGAGGCGCGGGTTCACCTCGTAGGCGACGCCCAGGTCGTCGAGCCCCTGGCGGACGGCGTCGAAGTGGGCCCGGCAGCCGTCGCAGAGCCTCTCGAGGAGCCGCGGCGCCTCCGCCAGCACGGGCTGGCAGGTGGGGACCTTGCAGTCGAGCACCCGCAGCGGGTTCTTCTCGGTGCGCTCGCGGCAGTCGGCGCAGAGCCGGTCGGAGCGCCCGCGCAGCCAGTCGCGGAGCTCGGCCAGGTAGGCGGGACGGCAGGCGGCGTCGCCGACGCTGTTCACGTGCACCTTCGGCGAGACGCCCAGCCGCCGGAAGAGATCGGCCAGCATGGCGATCTGCTCGACGTCGATGGCCGGCTCGGCGATCCCGAAGGCCTCCACCCCGATCTGGTGGAACTGGCGGTAGCGCCCCTTCTGCGGGCGCTCGCGCCGGAACATGGGCCCCACGTAGAACCACTTCTGCGGTCCCTCCACGTGGGCGCCGTGCTCGATGTAGGCGCGGACGGTCCCCGCCGTCCCCTCCGGACGCAGCGCGAGCCTGTCCTCGCCCTTGTCCTCGAAGACGTACATCTCCTTGTTGACGATGTCGGTGGACTCGCCGACGCCCCGCGCGTAGAGCGCGTAGGGCTCCACGATGGGCGTGCGCACCTCGCGGTAGCCGTGGAGGGCGAAGACCTCGCGCGCCACCCGCTCGATCTCCTGCCAGCGGCCGACCGCCGCGGGCAGGATGTCGTTCATCCCCTTGACGCCGTTGATCTTCACGCCGGCGTTTCTAGACGATGGTCCGGGTCCGGTCAAACCGCGCGGCCGCCGATGGCCTCGCCGACCCGCACCCGCGCGCCGGGCGCGACCGATGGTGCGAGCGCCACCTTCCCGGGCTCGAAGGCCAGGATGACCGTCGAGCCCATCTCGAAGGCGCCGAGCTCCTGCCCCTTCTCCACCGGGATGGGCGTCGCGTAGTCCCTCGCCTGGGCCCCCCCGCCGGCCAGGTTCGTGACCGGGACAGCCGGGTCGTAGCTGGCGCGCACGCGCCCGACCACGGTGGCGCCGACGGCCACCACGGCCACGAGCCCGAGCGGGGAGTCGAGCAGCGTCACCAGCCGCTCGTTCACGGTGAAGAGGCCCGGCACGGTGCGGACCGAGGCCGGGTTGACCGGCCAGAGCTTGCCCGGCACGTAGCGCCAGCCCAGCACCCGCCCGCCGAGCGGGAAGTGGATGCGGTGGTAGTCCCGCGGGGAGAGGTAGAGCGTGGCGTAGCTTCCGCCGGCGAGGCGCGCCCCCACCCGCTCGTCTCCCACCAGCGCGGCCACAGTGTAGTCGATGCCCTTCGCCTGGACGAGCTTCCCCGCGCGGGAGAGCCCGGCCTCCGAGACCACCGCGTCGACCGGGGAGACCACCACCTCGTCCCCCGGCGCCACCGGGCGCAGCCCGGGCCTGAGCGGCCGGGCGAAGAACTCGCCGAAGGTGCGGTAGCCGGAGAGCTCCCCGCACTCGGAGAGGTCGATCCGGTAGCGGCGGGCGAAGGCCCCCATGACGCCGGCGCCGATGCCCGCCGGGAGCGGCAGCCGCGTGGCTGCGCCCACGGCGCGGGAGAGGGCGTTCTTGGGGACGAGCCGCAGCGCGGCGATGAAGGCCTTGTCGTTCACGCGTCCGCATCCTATCCGACCCTCCGGGCGCGCGCTCCCGAGTCGTGCTAGAGCCTCGTCCATGGACGAGATCCGCGCCCCCCGGGGCACCACCCTCTCCTGTCGCGGATGGGTGCAGGAGGCGGCCCTCCGGATGCTGATGAACAACCTCGACCCGGACGTGGCCGAGAGGCCGCAGGACCTCGTCGTGTACGGCGGCACGGGCAAGGCGGCCCGCGACTGGGAGAGCTACCGGCGCATCGTGTCTGCCCTCCGGGACCTCCGGGACGACGAGACGCTCCTCGTGCAGAGCGGCAAGCCCGTCGGGGTGGTGGGCACCCATCCGGACGCGCCGCGCGTCCTCATCGCGAATTCCAACCTGGTCGGGCACTGGGCCACCTGGGAGCACTTCTGGGAGCTCGAGCGGCGCGGACTCATGATGTACGGCCAGATGACCGCCGGGTCGTGGATCTACATCGGCACGCAGGGCATCCTCCAGGGAACCTACGAGACCTTCGCCCAGGCCGGGCGCACCCACTTCGGGACCGACGACCTCTCCGGTCGGCTCGTCCTCTCCGGCGGCCTGGGTGGGATGGGCGGCGCGCAGCCGCTCGCCGCCACCATGCTCGGGGCGGCCTTCCTGGGCGTCGACGTCGACCCGGCCCGGATCCAGAAGCGGATCGCCGCCGGCTACGTGGACGAGGCGGCGACCTCGCTCGACGACGCGCTCGGCCGTCTCGAGGCCGCGCGCCGGGAGCGCCGGCCGCTCTCGGTGGGGCTCGTCGGCAACGCCGCCGAGGTGTACCCCGAGCTGGTCCGGCGGGGGATCGCGCCGGACCTCGTCACCGACCAGACCTCCGCGCACGACCCGCTCCACGGGTACGTCCCGGCCGGACTCGCGCTCGACGAGGTGGCGCGGCTGCGCGTCTCCGACCCGGCGCAGGTGATCCGCCGCTCCAGGGAGTCGATGGCCCGCCAGGTGGAGGCGATGCTCGCCCTGCGGGACCTCGGCAGCCACGTCTTCGACTACGGGAACAACCTGCGCGCCGGGGCGAAGGACGCCGGCCTCGCCCGGGCCTTCGACTACCCGGGGTTCGTTCCGGCCTACATCCGGCCGCTCTTCTGCGAGGGGCAGGGCCCGTTCCGCTGGGCGGCGCTCTCCGGCGATCCCGCCGACATCGCCGCCACCGACGCGGCGGTGGCCCGCCTCTTCCCCGAGAAGCGCGGCCTGCTCCGCTGGCTCGAGCTCGCGGCGCGGAAGGTGAAGTTCCAGGGGCTCCCCGCCCGCATCTGCTGGCTCGGCTACGGCGAGCGCGACCGCGCCGGGGTGGCCTTCAACGACATGGTCCGGCGCGGCGAGCTCAGGGCACCGGTGGTCATCGGGCGCGACCACCTCGACTGCGGGTCGGTGGCCTCGCCGAACCGGGAGACGGAGGCCATGCGGGACGGGTCCGACGCGGTGGCCGACTGGCCCATCCTGAACGCCCTCCTCAACGCGGTGAACGGCGCGTCCTGGGTGAGCTTCCACCACGGCGGCGGCGTCGGCATGGGCTACTCGCTCCACGCCGGCCAGGTCGTGGTCGCCGACGGGACCGAGGCGGCGGGCCGGCGCGTGGAGCGCGTGCTCCGCGGCGACCCCGCCATGGGGGTGCTGCGCCACGCCGACGCCGGCTACGACGACGCC
>JBAVCR010000304.1:0-16902 GCA_049586815.1 Anaeromyxobacteraceae bacterium | reverse complement strand
GCGGTCCTCTGCGCGCGTCTCCGTGTCGGCGGACCGCGACGCCTGGACCTCTCGCATGGTCACCTCGTCCACCTGCTCCACGTGGGTGATGTAGGAGCGGTTCACGAGGATGGTCGACGGCTCCGGCGGGCCGATCCGCGCCGCGCCCGCGAGGTGGCCGACGGTCTCGCCGCGGTCTCCCTCGGCGCCGCCGCCCCTGCGGCCATGCGGGAGGAGCTCACCCGCGGGGCCCTCGCCCAGGCCCCCGGCGTGGTCCACGCCGACTTCACCGCTTGTGACGGCTTCGACGCCATGGCCCGGCTCGGGGCGATCCGGGCGCCGGCCCGGGTGGTGGTGGGCGCGGAGGACCGGCTCACCCCGCCGCGCTACGCCGCCTTCCTGCGCGAGGCGCTGCCCGGGGAGGGGATGGACCTCGTGCCCGGCGCCGGCCACATGGTGGGCTGGGAGGCTCCCGCCGTGGTGGCGGCCGCGGCGGAGTCGCTCCTGGCCGGGATTTCCTGAGGCGCGCCGGCCCGTGGTAGGAACGGGTCCGCACCCTCGACCGCCGTCCCGGAGAAGCTCCATGAAGAAGACCTTCCTTGCCCCCGTGCTCGCCGCCCTGCTCCTCGTGGGCTGCGCCTCCGACGACGCCGAGTCGCTCGTGAAGCAGACCATCTCCGCCCTCGAGGAGACCTCCCAGGCCCTCTCGACGGTGAAGGACGAGGCCTCGGCCCAGGCCGCCGTCCCGCGGCTCAAGGCCCTCGCCGAGCGGCGCCGGAAGATCGAGGAGAAGATGACGGCCGTGAAGACGCCGCCCCCGGCCGATCAGGCCGAGCTGCAGAAGAAGTACGCGCAGCCGCTCTCGGCGGCCACCACGCGCCTCATGCAGGAGGCCATGCGGGTGAGCAACGTCCCCGGTGGCCGGGCCGCCATCGACGCCATGGACGGGAAGTGAACGAGGACGGCTCCCCCGGGGGCATCCTGGGGCGGATCGCCCCGGGAGAGCCGGAGCGGCGGATCCCCGCCTCCTCGGTGGACGTGCTCCTCGTCCACGCCGACGCCCGGTTCTCGGGCAAGGTCGCCGGCCTCCTCCGCAAGCACGCCCACACCGTCCTCGAGGTGAAGGACGCCGCCGAGGCGCTGCTCCACGTCCGGCGCGGCTGCACGCCCCGATCGGTGGTCGTGGACCTGGACGGGGCCCCGTCCGGGGAGCGCGCCTCCCTCGCCGCCCTGCAGGCCGAGGAACCCTGTCGCGCCGCGGCCTTCCTCGTCCTCTCCCGGGGCACGGACGACGTGGTCCCCGGGCTGCGCCCGGCCGCGCGGATCCTCAAACCCATCGAGGCCGCCGAACTCGTGGAGGCGGTGCGGCGCTGGTGCGGTACGCTCGGGGGGTGAAGTCCCCCCTCGCACCGATGGTCGTGGCGATCCTCGCCGGGGCGCTCGCCTGCCCGGCGGCCGCCGACGAGGCCGCGCCGCCGGCCGAGAAGGCCGTCGCCTTCACCCTCGGCGCCCGGGCCTCGGTCGCCTTCCCGATGGGGTCGATCCTCAGCGATTCCCAGAACGGCGACCTGCGCATCGACGAGCTGGTGGCCCTCTCCATCCCCCTCCAGCTCGACGCCGGCGTCACCCTGCACGGCCGCTGGTTCGTGGGCGCCTACGTGCAGTACGCCTGGAGCGTGCTCCAGCTCGGCGGCTGCAAGGTGGGCGAGAGCTGCTCGGTCACCGGGGTCCGCGCGGGCGTGCAGGCGACCTGGTCGCTCCGCCCCCGGGGCGGCCCGTGGGTGGGACTGGGCACGGGCTACGAGTGGATGTTCACCTCGTACTCCGGCCCGGGCTTCGACACCCGCGTCGACGTGGGCGGCTGGGAGTGGGCCATCGTCCAGCTGGGCTGGGACGTCGAGCTCTCGCCGGGCTGGAAGGTCGGCCCCTGGGCCTCCGGCTCGGTGGGCGAGTTCAGCCGGGACACGGTCTGGGAGGCCGGGAAGCCCACCCAGTCGTCGATCCCCAACAAGGCGGTCCACGGCTGGCTGCAACTCGGGGTGAAGGGCAGCTTCACGCTCTGAGCTCGCCTCCCGCGCCGTCAGGCGCCCCGTGTCGCGCAGCCGGACCTCGCCGAGGGAGATGGCGCGGAGGATGACGGGGGTGGCCTGCGAGCCGGTCGGACTCCCCGAAGAGCCGGGCCACCTGCTCGTGGTCCCGTTCCCCGGCCGCGGTCGGTTCCCTCGGGAACCCGGTCGCTTCCATGGTGGCCGGAACGCTATCACGGGATATCGGCGCGGCGCGGTGGGCCCGCCCCGGGGGGTGGGGCCGTGGCATGCACGGTGCATCCCCTCGACCGGCGGCCCGGGATCGGTTAACCCTGTCGCCGCCTGTACGGAGCAACCTCCTGAGCGACCCATCACCGACACCCGGCGCTGCACCCCCGGCGAGCGGCGACCTGCACGCCGGACGAGCCGAGAGCCCGGACCCGGGCCCGGGCGGGCACGCCCACCCCGAGCACCCGCGCAGCCGCAGCGCCCTTGTGGCGCTGGCGCTCGGCGCGCTCGGGGTCGTCTACGGCGACATCGGCACGAGTCCGCTCTACGCCTTGAAGGAGAGCTTCCACGGCCCGCACGGCGTCCCGCTCACCGCGCCCAACGTGCTCGGCATCCTCTCGCTCGTGACCTGGGCCATGATCTTCGTGGTCACGGTGAAGTACCTGTCCTTCGTCATGCGGGCCGACAACCGCGGGGAGGGCGGGATCCTCGCCCTCATGGCGCTCGTCGGCCAGCAGGAGACGACGAAGCGCGGCCGGCGCACGCTCCTCGTGCTCGGGCTCTTCGGCGCCGCGCTCCTCTACGGCGACGGGGTCATCACGCCGGCCATCAGCGTGCTCGGCGCCATGGAGGGGCTCATCGTCGCCACCCCGGCGCTGCAGCCCGCCGTGGTGCCGGCCACGGTGGTGATCCTCGTCCTCCTCTTCGCCATCCAGAAGCGGGGGACGGCCATGGTGGGCATGGTGTTCGGCCCCGTCATGCTCCTCTGGTTCACCTGCATCGCCGTCATCGGCGTCTGGAACGTCCTCCAGCGCCCCGACGTGCTCCGCTCGCTCTCCCCGCTGCACGGGGTCACCTTCTTCGTGCGCAACCGCGGGGCCGGCTTCCTCGTCCTGGGGAGCGTGGTGCTCGTGCTCACCGGAGCCGAGGCGCTCTACGCCGACATGGGCCACTTCGGCCGCCGCCCCATCCGCCTCGCCTGGTACGCGGTGGCCATGCCCGCCCTGCTGCTCAACTACATGGGGCAGGGGGCGCTCCTCCTGCGCGACCCGGAAGCGGTCTCGAACCCCTTCTTCAACGCCGTGCCCGGCTGGGCGCTCTGGCCCATGGTCGCGATCGCCACGCTGGCCGCCATCGTGGCCTCGCAGGCCCTCATCTCCGGGGCCTACTCGCTCACCAACCAGGCCATCCAGCTCGGCTACGCGCCCCGCCTCACCGTCCGTCACACCTCCAGCACCGAGTACGGCCAGATCTACATCCCCGAGGTGAACTGGGGGCTCGCCGTGGCCACGGTCGCCCTCGTGCTCGGGTTCGGGTCGTCGAACGCGCTCGCCGCCGCCTACGGCATCGCGGTCACCGGGACGATGACCATCACCACGCTCCTCTTCCACCGGGTGGCCCGCGATCGGTGGCGCTGGTCCCGCTGGGCGGTCTGGCCGCTCACCGCGGCCTTCCTGGTCGTGGACGTGGCGTTCCTCTCGGCGAACCTGGTGAAGATCAAGGACGGCGGCTGGTTCCCGCTCGTGGCCGGCGCCTTCGTCTTCGCCATCCTCTCCACCTGGAAGAAGGGGCGCGACGCCCTGGGCCGGGCGCTCGCCGGCACGTCGCTGCCGCTCGACATGTTCCTCCCCGACCTGGCCCGCCACCCGCCCCACCGCATCCCGGGGACGGCGATCTTCATGACCGGCGACCCGAACGGCACGCCGGGCGTGCTCCTGCACCACCTGAAGCACAACAAGGTGCTGCACGAGCGGGTGCTCATCGTCTCGGTGCTCACCGAGGAGATCCCCGCCGTTCCGCCGGAGGACCGGCTCACCGTGAGCGACCTCGGCAACGGCTTCCACAAGGTGGTGGGGCGCTACGGCTTCATGGAGACCCCGAACGTCCCCACCCTGCTCGCCTCGCTCCCGCCCGGCGCGGTCCCTGGCAAGCGGCTCGAGGACTCGGTGATGGAGACCACCTACTACCTGGGGCGGGAGACGCTCCTGCCCGACGGTCCGTCGCGCATGCCCCGCTGGCGCAAGCGGCTCTTCATCGTCCTGGCGCGGAACGCCCAGTCGGCAAGCGCCTTCTTCGGCCTGCCCCCGAATCGGGTGGTGGAGATGGGCGCGCAGGTCCAACTCTAGTAGAATGCGAGCAGTGGCTCGCATCCGAACCGTCCCCCGCAAGGCCCCCACCCAGGTGCGCTCCCGCGCCACCGTCGACGCCATCGTCGACGCGACTGCCCGCGTGCTGGTCC
Source organism: Anaeromyxobacteraceae bacterium (assembly GCA_049586815.1). Classification (GTDB taxonomy): domain Bacteria; phylum Myxococcota; class Myxococcia; order Myxococcales; family Anaeromyxobacteraceae; genus CAIOAK01. The sequence goes on along the minus strand of JBAVCR010000304.1, from coordinate 12,429 downwards.
GCGACGGCTACGACGCGCTCTCCACGAACCGGGTGGCCAAGGAGGCCGGGGTGAGCGTGGGCTCGCTCTACCAGTACTTCCCGGGCAAGGAGGCGCTCGTCGCCGCGGTGATGGAGCAGTACGCCTCGCGGATGCAGGAGAACATCGCGGCCCGCCTGCAGGCCGCGCCGCCGGCGGCCACCACCGAGGAGGTGGCCACCGACATCATCCGCGCCATGCTGGTCGCGCAGCAGGCCGAGCCGCGGCTGCACCGGGCGCTCGTGGAGCAGGTCCCGCGCATCGGCGCGCTGCGGCGCCTGCACGAGCTCTTCACGAACTACGAGCGGCTGGTGGAGGCCTGGCTGGAGGAGCACCGCGACCTCGTCGAGGTGAAGGACGCGAAGATGGCCGCCTTCGTGCTCGTCGCCGCCGTGGAGGGGCTCGTGAACCGCGCCACGCTCGACCGTCCCGACCTGGTGGCGAGCGGGCGCCTGGAGGAGCAGATCCTGCGGCTCGTGCTCGCCTACGTGGTGCCCTCGCACGTGGCCCGCGCCTCCGACGAGGGGCGCTACGGCGGGCAGCGGCGCCGCGGCTAGAAGTACTCGCCGGCGTTGAACCAGACGCCGAAGGAGCGCTCGCCGACGGCGAAGTCGAGCGTCACGTTGGAGCGCGAGTCGCGGTTGAGCAGGAAGCGAAGGCCCACGCCGCCGGCCGGCCGGACGTACTGGAAGAGCCCCACCCTGTCGCTCGTGAAGCTCCAGCCCGGACCGCTCGCCGCGTAGGCGGGGGAGGCGAAGGACGAGGCGTTCGCGAAGACCACGCCGCCGAGGAGCCCGTTGTTCGTGATGCGGAAGCGCCACTCCGCCTCGGCGTAGGCCTCCTGCGTGCCGCGCCAGCGCCCCTGGAGGTAGCCGCGCCCGGAGCGGTTCTTCGCGTCCCAGCCGATGGCGGGGAGCGCCAGGTAGGGCGTCGCACCCGAGGTGCTGCCGCGGAAGTAGGCCCAGAAGGCGAGGACGTTGCGCGGGACGTCGGCGGAGAGCGGCACGTAGGCGCGGAACTGGGCCTCGAGCCCGGTGCTGGCGCGCGAGGAGCCGAGCCAGGTCGGGTTCACCGTGAAGGCGACGAGCCCGTACAGGCCGCGGTACGGGTTCAAGGTCGAGTCGCGGCTGTCGTAGAGCAGCTGCACGGCGGCGCCGGAGACCGTGTACTGCGACGGGTCGAAGCCGTAGGCCAGGCTGTAGGCGTAGTTGGGTCCGACCACGGGCTGCGGCGCGGCCAGGTCCATGTTCACGTCCTGGACCGCGTAGTAGCGGTCGAGCCGGTAGCCCAGCCCCGCGTAGAGGCTGCCCCAGATCCTGCGGAGCGCGAACTCGTGGAGGCGGAGCAGGTTGAAGTCCTCCTTCAGCCCCTCCGCCTCGAGGGCCTGGGGGCCGGTCCCGAGACCGTAGGTCTTCTGGTTGAAGATGAGGAACCGCCAGTCGCCCTGCAGCTGCCACTGGTTCCCCGACGACATCACCGTCGAGGTGAGCTGCAGGGTGAGCTGGTTCATCGTGGAGTAGAGGGCCACCGCCTGCGCGCTCGAGATGGTGGTGGTGGCCGCCGGCCCGAGATACATGCCGAGCGTCCCCACCGCGCCGAACAGCGCGCCCATGGCCGGGTTGTAGCCGACGGCCGGGAGGATGGCGGGCAGGAGGACGAAGGGGGGCGGGGTGCCGCGCTCCTCGCGCCCGAGACCGATCCAGTCGAGGAGGCTGAGGTCGTCCTCGTAGGGCGCGCAGTGGTCGTCCACGCAGACGCTGCCGTGGTGGATGAGCCGGGCGCAGTCGACGCTCCGGGTGCAGGCCACCCGTGCCTCGCTCGCCTCCTCGGCCTGCGGATCCTCGGCGCGCGCCGCCGGAGCCGCGGCGAGGAGGACCGCCGCGATCAGGGAGGCGAGGGGACGCACCCTTCCTTCATACCTCGCCAGGACCTAGTGATGGTGGTGGTCACCCGGGGCGTGCACGTGGCCGTGCTCCTTCTCCTCGGCGGTGGCCTCGCGGACCTCGACGACCTTCACGTCGAAGTGGAGCGTGCGGCCGGCGAGCGGGTGGTTCAGGTCGACCACCACCACGTCCTCGCGGATCTCCTTCACCACGAAGGGGACCATCTCGCCGTTCGGGCCGCGCGCCGTGTACTGGTGCCCCATCTCGGGAAGCTCGGGGCCGAAGGCGCTCTTCGGCACCTCCTGGACGCCCTGCGGGTCGTGCGCGCCGTAGCCGTCCTCGGCCTGGACGATCACCTGCCGCGAGGCCCCGGCCTCGAGCCCTTCCAGCTCGCGCTCCAGGCCGGGCACGATGTTGCCCTCGCCCTGGATGTAGTAGAGCGGGCTGCCCGCCTCGGAGGCGTCGAGGATGTCGCCGTCGCCGAGGTGGAGCTTGTAGTCGAGGGCCACCACCAAACCGTTCGCGATCTTCAAGGTTCTTCTCCAGGAGGGAGGGAAGGGGCGGATATTGCCCGGGAGGTGGCCGGTTTGCCAGTGAAGTCGCGAAATGCTCTCCTCGCTCCGCATGGCGGACCTGGAACAGGCCTACGCGCGGGCGGCCCGGGTGGTCCGGGAGGCCGGGGCGCTCGTCGTCGCCACCGGCGCGGGCATGGGCGTCGACTCGGGCCTCCCCGACTTCCGCGGCGACCAGGGGTTCTGGAAGGCCTACCCCGCCTACGAGCGGCTCGGCCTGTCCTTCGTGGACGCGGCGAACCCGGAGCGGTTCGAGGAGGACCCCGCCTTCGGCTGGGGCTTCTACGGCCACCGGCTCCACCTCTACCGCGACACGGTGCCGCACCAGGGCTACCGCATCCTCCGCGCCTGGACGGAGGAGCGGCGGCTGCCGACCTTCGCCGTCACCTCCAACGTCGACGGCCAGTTCCAGAAGGCCGGCTTCCCCCCGGAACGGGTGCACGAGGTGCACGGCTCCATCCATCACCTGCAGTGCACGGTGCCCTGCGGCGACGAGGTCTGGGACTGCCGGGAGGACGTGCCGGTCGACCGGGAGACCATGCGGGCGCGGCGGATCCCCGCCTGCCCGTCCTGCGGCCGGGTGGCCCGCCCCAACATCCTCATGTTCGGGGACTGGGCCTGGCTGCCCGGGCGATCGTCGGCCCAGGCGCGCCGGCTCGACGCCTTCCTCGCGGAACACGGGGAGCGCAAGCTCGCCGTCCTGGAGATCGGCGCCGGCACCGCGGTGGCCACCATCCGCCACCTGACCGAGCGGCTCGGCCGCCTGCCCGGGGCGCAGGTGGTGCGGGTGAACCCGCGCGAGGCGGAGATCCGGGCGCCCCACCTCGGCATCCCGGTGGGCGCTCTCGAGGGGCTCCGCGGCATCGACCGCGCCCTTCGCGCGGGGTGAATCAGGAGCGACCGGCCGGCGGCGCCTTCCCGGCCGCCTCCCGGCGCGCCGCGCGGATCGCCTCCCGCTCCTCGAGGAGGCTCGCGAGCGCCTCCCGCCGCCGCGGGTCCTGCACGAGCGGGAGCAGGACCGCCGGGTCGCCCTCCTCGGCCAGGCGGGGATCGATGCCGCCCAGGGTGGCGAAGGCCTGGCGGAGCTCCTCCTCGGCCTGATCGAGGAGGGCCGCCTTGCGCAGCCCGGCGATGCGGGCCAGCGCCGCGGCCAGCTGCCGGACCATGCGCATGACGTGGTCGTCCCGGAGCACGGAGGGAAGCGTGGGTCCGCGCCCCGCGCCCGTCAAGCGCACGGACCCGTCCTGGGCTAGGATCCCGCCGCCACCGCCCCCACCCGGAGGAGAGCTTGCTCGCCGAACTGCTGACCCTCGCCCTCGTCGTCGCCCAGTCCCCCGCCGCGGCCCCGGCGCCCACCGGCCCGGCCCGGCTCGCGTACCCGCCCACACGGACCGTGGACGTCGTCGACGACTACTTCGGGACGAAGGTGAAGGACCCCTACCGCTGGCTCGAGGACGACAACGCGGCCGACGTGAAGGTCTGGGTCGAGGCCCAGAACGCGCTCACGAACGCCTACCTCGCCGCCATCCCGGAGCGGGCCGCCATCCGCGAGCGGATGACGCAGATCTGGAACTTCGAGCGCTTCCCCTCGCCCCCCGTGCGGCGCGGCGACCGCACCTTCTACGTGCGGAACAGCGGGCTGCAGCCCCAGGCGGTCCTCCACGTGACCGACGACCCGGCCCGGGAAGGGCGCGTGCTCCTCGATCCCAACGCCATGTCGAAGGACGGCACGGTGGCGCTGAGCGGCCTCGGGTACTCCGACGACGGCAGGCTCCTCGCCTACGCCATCGCCGACGCCGGCTCCGACTGGCAGATCTGGCGCGTGCGGGACGTGGACACCGGGAAGGACCTCCCCGACGAGGTGCGCTGGTCCAAGTTCAGCGGCGCCTCCTTCTCCCACGACGGCAAGGGCTTCTACTACTCCCGCTACCCGGCGCCGGCGGAGGCGAACAAGCTCACCGCGGTGAACCTGAACCACCAGGTCTGGTACCACGCGGTGGGCACGTCCCAGGACAAGGACGTGCTCGTCTGGGAGCGCCCCGACCAGCCGGAGTGGAACCTGGGCGCCACCGTCTCCGACGACGGGCGCTGGCTCGTGCTCCGCGCCCGCCGAGGGACGAACCCGGAGTCGGCCATCTTCGTGCAGGACCTCGCCAAGGCCGGCGCCCGGCCCGAGCCGCTCCTCCCCCGCATGGACGCGGCCTACGAGTACGTGGACAGCCAGGGCGACACCTTCCTCTTCCTCACCGACAAGGGCGCGCCCCGCAGGCGCCTCGTCGCGGTCTCCCTCGCGGCTCCCGAGGAGAAGGACTGGAAGGTGATCGTCCCGGAGGGGCCGGGCGCCGACGTGATCCGCTCCGCCTCGGTGGTGGGCAACCGGCTCCTCGTCTCCTGGATGCGCGACGTGAAGAGCGCGGTGGAGGTCTTCGACCTCGCCGGCAAGAAGGTGGCCGACCTGCCGCTCCCCGGCATCGGCACGGCCACGGGGTTCTCCGGCAAGCGCACCGACACGGAGACCTACTTCATCTTCACCGGCTTCCTCTCGCCGCCCACCGTCTACCGCCTCGACGCCGCCTCGCTCGTCGCGACGGTCTTCCGCCAGCCCCGGGTCGACTTCGATCCGTCGCGCTTCGAGGTCACCCAGGTCTTCTACCCGTCGAAGGACGGGACCCGCGTGCCCATGTTCCTCCTGCACCGGAAGGGCGTGGTCCTCGACGGCCGGAACCCCACGCTGCTCTACGGCTACGGAGGGTTCAACCAGTCGATGCTCCCCGCCTTCACCATCTCGCGCGCGGTCTGGCTGGAGATGGGCGGCGTCTACGCGCTCGCCAACCTGCGCGGCGGCGGCGAGTACGGCAAGGCCTGGTACGACGCCGGACGGCTCGGGAGGAAGCAGAACGTCTTCGACGACTTCATCGCCGCGGCCGAGTGGCTGCAGAAGGGCGGCTGGACCTCTCCCGACCGGCTCGCCGTGAACGGCGGGTCGAACGGCGGCCTGCTGGTGGGCGCGGTCATGACCCAGCGTCCCGACCTCTTCGCGGTCGCGCTGCCGCAGGTGGGTGTCATGGACATGCTCCGCTTCCACAAGTTCACCATCGGCTGGGCCTGGCGCAGCGACTACGGCTCCTCGGAGACCAAGGTCGGGTTCGACACCCTCTTCGCCTACAGCCCGCTCCACCGGCTGAGGAAGGGCACCGCCTACCCGGCCACGCTCGTCACCACCGCCGACCACGACGACCGGGTCGTCCCCGCCCATTCCTTCAAGTTCATCGCCGAGCTGCAGGCCGACCAGGGCGGCCCCCGCCCGGTGCTGGCGCGCATCGAGACCCGCGCCGGTCACGGGGCCGGGAAGCCCACCCAGAAGGCCATCGAGGAGGCGGCCGACGTCTTCGCCTTCACGCTCAAGAACCTGGGCATGCAGCTCCCCGCCGGCTTCGGGGGGAAGAAGTGAGCGCGACCCTCTCCCCCCCGCGCGAGGTGGCCCCGGGCGTCGTCCTCGTCGACTCCGGGTACGTGCGCCCCGGCCTGGCGGCCTGCTGGGTGGTCCTGGGCGGAGACGGGACGGCGGCCGTCGTCGAGACCGGGACGGCGCAGAGCGTCCCCCACGTGATGGCGGCGCTCGCCGCCCGCGGGATCGCGCCGGAGCGGGTGAGCCACGTCCTCGTCACCCACGTGCACCTCGACCACGCCGCCGGCGCGGGCGCTCTCCTCGCCCGGCTCCCCGCGGCGAGGCTCGTCGTCCACCCGCGCGGCGCCCGCCACATGATCGACCCCTCGAAGCTCCTCGCCGGCGCGGCCGAGGTCTACGGCGGGATGGACGCCATCCGCCGCCTCTACGGCGACGTGGTCGGCGCCCCGGCGGAGCGGGTCAAGGAGGCGCCGGACGGGACGGTGATCGACGTGGGCGGGCGGACCCTCGTGCTCCAGGACGCCCCCGGGCACGCCAAGCACCACTACGTGGTGCACGACCCGGCCACCCGCGGCTTCTTCACCGGCGACACCTTCGGCATCTCCTACCGGGAGTTCGACGTCGAGGGGCGCCCCTTCCTCTTCCCCACCACGACGCCCGTGCAGCTCGACCCGCCGGCGCTGCGGGCCTCGGTGGAGCGCATGCTGGCCGAGCGCCCCGAGCGCATGTACCTCACCCACTACGGGATGATCGAAGGGGAGATCCCGCGCGCGGCGGCGGCGCTCCTCTCCGCCGTCGACGGCCACGTGGCGGTGGCCCGCGCGGCGCCGGCCGGTCCGGGGCGGGAGAAGGCCATCCGGGACGGGCTCGCGGCCCAGCTCCTCGGGCTCCTCGCGGCCCACGGCTGGAAGGGGACGCGCGAGGAGGCGCTCGCCGCCTTCGCCGTCGACCTCGACCTCAACGCGCAGGGGCTCGAGGTGTGGCTCTCGGCTCCGTCGAGGGCCTGACCGGCCCGAGCTCCGGCGCGACGGCGGCCAGGAAGACGAGGGAGTGGGCGTTCACCAGGTAGGCGCCCGTCTCGATCACGGGCGCCTCCTCCCAGGACCGGATGTCGTGCGGCGCCGGGAGGAAGGTGTCGACCATGAGCCGCCAGCCGCTCTCCACCGGGGGCAGCTCGAACTCGAGCGGCTCCTTCCAGGCGTTCACGACCACGTGCGCCAGGGTCGGGCCGTCCGTCTCCTGGAAGGTGGCGGCGATGCTCCGGCTCTGGTCGCTCCAGTCGGGCTCGCCCAGCCTCACGCCGTGCCACTCGATGCGGGCGTGACGCAGGAAGTCGGAGAGCGTGCCGTCGAAGCGCGGGCCGGCGCGCAGGGACGAGCGCAGCCGGATGAGGCGGCGCACGAAGCGGTGCACGTCGGCGTGGAGATCGCGGAGCCGCCAGTCGAGCCAGGAGGTCTCGTTGTCCTGGCACCAGGCGTTGTTGTTGCCGCCCTGGCTGCGGCGCATCTCGTCTCCCATGAGCAGCATGGGGACGCCCACCGCGAGCAGGTTCACCGCCAGGAAGTTCTTCACCTGCCGGTTGCGCAGGGCCTCCACGGCCGGATCGGCGCTCGGCCCCTCGACGCCGCAGTTCCAGGCCAGCTCGTGGTCGGAGCCGTCGCGGTTCTCCTCGCCGTTCGCCTCGTTGCGCTTCCGCTCGTAGGTGACGAGGTCGTTCAGCGTGAGGCCGTCGTGGCAGGTGACGAAGTTCACGCACTGCTCGGGCTCGCGCTGCTTCTGCTCGTAGAGGTCCGGGCTGGCGAGCAGCCGGTTGGCGAGCGCCGAGACCTTGCCCGGGTCGCCGCGCAGGAAGGAGCGGACGTCGTCGCGGAACCGGCCGTTCCACTCCTTCCAGGAGTCGCCCACGAAGTGGCCGACCTGGTAGAGGCCGGCGGCGTCCCAGGCCTCGGCGATGAGCTTCGAGCCGGCCAGCACCGGGTCGCTCTCGATGTCCCACACCGCCGGCGCGTTGCGCACCGGGTGGCCGTCGGTGTCGCGGGAGAGCACCGAGGCCAGGTCGAAGCGGAAGCCGTCGACGTGCATCTCCGACACCCAGTGGCGGAGCGCGTCGAGCATGAGCCGGCGCACCACCGGGTGGTTCGACTTCAGCGTGTTCCCGCAGCCGGTGAAGTTGGCGTAGCGACGGTAGCCGTCGAGGATGTAGTAGGCCCGGTTGTCGAGCCCGCGGAAGGAGAGGGTGGGGCCCTTCTCGTCCCCCTCCGCGGTGTGGTTGAAGACCACGTCCAGGATCACCTCGATGCCGGCGCGGTGCATGGCCTTCACCATGTCGCGGAACTCGTCGAGCGCGCCGAGCGGGGATCCGGAGGAGGCGTAGGCGGCGTGCGGGGCGAAGAAGCCCACCGGGGAGTAGCCCCAGTAGTTGGAGCGCGTCCCCCGCCCGTCCTGGGCGTCGAACTGGAAGACCGGCATGAGCTCGACGGCGGTCACGCCCAGGTCGCGCAGGTAGGGGATCTTCTCCACCAGCCCGGCGTAGGTGCCGCGCCGCGGGGCGGGCACGCCGGAGCTCTCGTGGAAGGTGAACCCCTTCACGTGCATCTCGTAGATCACCGAGTGGGGGGAGCCCCGGTGGAGCGGGCGATCTCCCTCCCAGTCGTAGCGGGAGAGGTCGGCGACGAGCCCCTTCATGGCCCGGCCGGCGTTGTCGCCGCGGCGGGCCGCCGCCTTGCGGTCGTAGCCGTGCGGGACCGCCACCGCCCGCGCGTACGGGTCGAGGAGCAGCTTCTGCCCGTCGAAGCGGTAGCCATGGGTCGGGTCGTACGGTCCGTGGATGCGCCAACCGTAGTGCTGCCCGGCCCCGATGCCACTCACGTGCACGTGCCAGTAGTGGTAGGTGCGGTGCCGCCCCGGATCGAGCCGCACCACGAACGACGGACGGGCGTCCTCCGGATCGTCGAAGAGGCAGAGCTCGGCCGAGGTGGCGTGCCGGGACCAGATGCTGAAGTTCACGCCGTCGCCCGCCAGCGTGGCGCCGAGCGGCCAGCTCCGTCCCGGGGTGACGTCCATGCGGGGACTCTAGCGCCCTTCCCCGATGGCCCGGAAGCGGGCGCGCCGGCCCGGGTCGCCGCCCGCCGATTCGGCGACGAGGTGCGGGACGAAGCGGGCGAGGTTCCCGGTGATGGGGCCGTCCGACCCCCGCAGCCCCGCCCCAGCGGGAACGCCGCGGACGAGCCAGCTGCCGATGGAGAGGTTCCGCTCCATGGGGCGCGACGGCTCCCACAGCGCCTGCCAGACGTGCCCCTCCGCGCCGTACCCGGCGTCGGCTCCCCGGGCGAGGGTCTCCCCGTCGCGCACGAGCGTCACGTTCGCCCCCTCGCGGGAGAGCAGGGGCTTCCGGGCGAAGCTTCGGAGACCGCCCTGCTCGAGGAAGGCCGGAAGCAGGTTCTCGTGGCCGGGGAAGAGCTCCCAGAGCACGGCCAGGATCCCCTTGTTCGACGCCACCATCTTCCAGGTGGGCTCGATGAAGCGCGTGTGGCAGCGGGGCAGCATGGCCCCGAAGGCCTCGCGGGCCATCCACTCCCACGGGTAGAGCTTGAAGCAGGAGCGGATCTCCACGCCGTCGGGGTCGACGAAGGCGCCCTTCGTCTCGTCCCAGCCGATGGCGCGCATCTCCACGAACGAGGTCCGGAGCCCGGCGCGCGCGGCCGTGTCCTGCAGGTAGCTCGTGGTGAGCAGGTCCTCGGGCAGGTCGAGCGAGGCGAAGTGGAGCGGGCCGACCGGGAGCCAGGGAGCGAGCTCCTTCCACCCCTCGACGAGCCGCTCGTGGATCGAGTTCCACTGGTCGGCGGCGGGGTCGACGTCCTGCAGCCAGTGCCACTGCACCACCGCGGCCTCGACGAGTCCGGTGGGCGTGTCGGCGTTGTACTCGAGCAGCCGGGGCGGCGCGACGCCGTCCCAGGCCAGGTCCATGCGTCCGTAGATGGACGGGTCGCCGTCGCCGTCCACGCCCTCCCAGGACCGGGCCACGAGCGGCGCCATGGCGCGCGGGATGGCGAGCCGGTCCCACCAGGCGTCGCTCTCGATGACGTGGCCGACGGCGGCGAGCACCATCTCCTGGAGCGCGGCCGTGGCCCGCTCCAGGACCTCCACGTCGGCGGGCGTGAGGAGCCAGCAGGCCGACTCGTCCCAGTACGGGCCGTCCGCGGTGTGGATGGGGAAGCCCACCTCCTCCACGCGGCGCTGCCAGCCGGGCCGGGGCGTGCGCTCGAGGCGCTCCACGGAGCTAGCTCCCCGCCGAGGACGAGGGAGCGGCGTGCGCCGCGCCGGTGGAGCCGAAGCCGCCGCGGGTGACCGCGCCCGGACTCGAATGCCCGGCGCCGTCGCCCCCGCCCGATCCGGGGCGCACGTAGCCCGGAGCGTAGCTGCCGAGCCCCCCGAACGCCCCGTAGGGGATCCACACGAAGTGGAAGCCGCTCCTCCGGGGGCCGGGGCCACCGTCGGGTTCGTCCCAGCCTCCCGTGGCGGCCGCCGCGCCGCCGTCCGCCGCCGCCACCCCGTCCGCGCCGGCGCACATCCCCTCGTCGACGAACTTGCCGTCCACGTCCACGCAGCGCCGCTCGGGCGGCTGCTCCCGTTCGCAGGCGAGGAGGAGCGCCGAGACCGCGAGCAGGATCCCGAGGCGGACGGAGGACGACTTGCGCACGGCCGGAGTGGAGCACGGCCCGGGGCGGGCTGTCGACGCCTGGAATCCGGAATGCGAGCGGTCATGCGAATTCTCCGCGCCCCCCTCACCGGTGCGTCACGCAGCGAGTTTTCGTCACACTGCATCCATCTGAAAACACTCTGGAATGTCGAATCCAGACACAAGCGGACGAAGCTGATTAGAATGCGAGCCATGATCCGACGCCCGACGACCCTCCTCGCCGCCGTCCTCGCCGCTCCGCTCGTCGCGGCCTGCGGCACCGAGGCCACCTCGCTTCCCCCCGGCCTCGGCCCCGTGGCGAACATCACCGACGTGGCCTGGCCCGCCCCGTGCGGTACCGCCGCCACCGACGCCGGCCTCATCACCATCGGCCCGGCCGTGGCCGTCCTCGCGAACCCCAGCTTCGTCGAGCGGCAGGCCCGGGGCTGCGTGAAGGCCCCGATCGCCGCGGTCTGGCAGGCGCTGCAGATCCCCACCGGGGTCGACGTGGGCTTCTGGCCGGAGCGCAACGAGAGCGACTGCGAGGCCTGGCGTGACGTGGAGCCCGGGTACGCGGTGAGCTTCGTGACGAAGGAGATCCCGCACGGCGGCATCCAGAGCCACTACACCTTCGAGATCACCTGGCGCGCCGACGTGACCGGCGGCACCGCGGCCGCCCCCACCGAGCTCAAGATGCTCTACGGGAAGACCTCCGGAACGGTGGAGGTGCCGTGGATCCGCGGCTCGATGGTCTTCACCCCCGATCCGGCGAACCCGGGCTGGACCCGCATCGAGCTCGTCCGGCAGCTCAACACGAACGGCCACTCCGACGACCCCGGGAAGCTCGAGAGCTGGCTCACCGGCTTCCACCAGGGGCTCTCGACGCAGCTCTCGGCCGGCGCCCTGACCCCCCGCTACTGCAACCTCTAGCTCCCCGGGCACACCCGATGCCATCTTCCTGGGCGAAGGCGCGGCCGCTCCTCGCGGCCGTCTTCCTCCTCGCGGGCTGCGCCAAGGAGACCACCGACTTCACCAGCGGGACCGAGCCGTGGGAGGACTCCGCGGCAGCCCCGTCCGAGTGGCCCGCCTGGCCCGCGACGGCGGGCTCGCTCGCGGTCCAGACCGGCTCGCGCCTCGGGAGCGGCGACGTCCCCTCCCACTACTGGGCGCACGGCCGGTTGGTGCTCGCCTCTCCCATCGCGTCCTTCTGGGAGGCGCTGCAGGGGCGCCCTGGCGCCATCATCGCGGTCTACCCCGACACCCCCACCGTCGACTGCGAGCCCATCGTCGCGCCCGAGCCGCAGTACGAGCTCTCCCTCGGGGTGAGGGAGATCCCGAACGACTTCGGCGCGCTCGGCCGGGCCAACTGGTTCCGCGTCGACTGGCGCGGGAGCACCACCCGCGACGCCGGCGGCGCCATCACCCGGGTGAACGTCCGGGCCCAGAAGGTGGACGGAACCACCTACGTGGCGCTCATGCGCAACTCGGTGGTGGCCACCCCGGCGCCCGGCGGCGGCACGGCCCTGGAGATCGTCCGGCAGATCAACGCGCCCGACGAGAGCGAGCAGTCGGCCCGCGAGTGGATCGAGCTCTGGCTCGCCGCCGTCGGGTCGCAGCTCGGCGGCGCGCCCATCCTCCCCCTCGCCACCTGCTGGCCGTAGGGCGGCGCGCCCCGGCTCCCGGAAAGGCGACGGGCGCGCCCCGGAGGGCGCGCCCGCGTTCACTCCGCGTCGATGGAGGCGGCTAGAGACGCGAACAGGTAAAATCACGCGGCATTACGCAGGGCCTGTAGGTTGTTGATGGCGGCGCAGCGGCGAACGTCGAGGGTGTTCTTCCGAGCGCCCTTGTAGCGAGCCCTGGGGCCCTGGA
>JBAVCR010000303.1:0-12347 GCA_049586815.1 Anaeromyxobacteraceae bacterium | reverse complement strand
GGCGAGCCGCGGCCCGAGAAGGGCGCGCAGCTCCGGCGGCACCCTCCTGCCGAGCCGCACCTCGGGCGTGCCGTGCCAGCGCGCGCTCGCGAGGAGCGCCGCGGCGAGGTCGCGGAGCAACGCCGGTCCCGGCTTCACCCCGGGCTCGAGGTGGAGCGCCTTCACCTCGAACACCCCGCGGTCCCGGTGGGCCTTGGCGTCGAGCCTCCCCACGATGGCGCCGCGCCGCAGGATGGGCAGGACGTAGTAGCCGTGGCGGCGCTTGCGGGCCGGCACGTAGCACTCGAGCCGGTAGTCGAAGCCGAAGAGGGCGAGCGCACGCTCGCGGTCCCAGACCACCGGATCGAACGGGGAGAGGAGCGCGGTGTGGGTGGCGCGCAGCTTCCCGGCCACGGCGGCCCGCAGGAGCGGGGCGTGGTCGTGGTGGACGAACCCCGGAGCCGGCCAGCCCCGGACCCGGACCTCGAGGAGCGTGCCCGCTTGGACGAGCGGCCGCAGCTCCTCCGGAGCGACCCTCGGCCGGATGCGGAAGTAGTCGTTGACCCACCGGGCCTGCGTCACTCCCAGTGCGCGGACCGACCTCTCGATGGCCGCGCGCCGCGCGCTCGCGTCGTCGGGCGGCGGACGGCGGGCCGCGGGAGGCAGCACCCGCTCGGAGAGATCGTAGACCCGCTGGAACCTCTCCCGCCGCGCCACCATCAGCTCGCCGAGCGCGAGCCAGGCCTCCAGCCAAGACTTCTCCTTCTTCCAGCCCCACCAGCCGCCGTGGTGCGGCCGGGCGCCCTGGAAGTCGGAGGCCTTCACCGGTCCCCGGCGGCGGACCTCCTCGAGGAGCGCCGTCATGGCCTCGCGCTCCTCGGCCAGCACCCTGCGGGCGCGGCGAACGCCCCAGTGCTGGCTGGTCGCGAGGAGCCGCCGGTGGAGCCCGTGATCCTCGGCAGGCGCGAGGCAGGCCTCGTGGGCCCAGGTCTCGAAGAGCGCCCCCTCCGCGAGCAGCTCGTCGAGCCAGGCGAGGGGGTGGTCGCCGAGCCGCGCGTGGAGCACGAGGTGATGGCTGCGGGCCACCACCTGGATGGTGTCGAGCTGCAGGAGCTCCATCCGGCGCACGGCGGCGAGGACGTCTGCACGGCGCGCGGCGCGGGGGGGAGGCGCGAGCAGCCCCTGGGCCGCGAGGTGGAGCAGCCGGGCCTGGGCGGCGGTGAGGGCGGGAGGGCGTGCCATCGTGCCAGGGGAAGCTACACCGGAAGGCCGACGATGCGCGGTCCGCCGTACGGATGGTGCTGCCGGCGCGGGCAGGCCGAGGCGGCGATTCGCGAGCCCCTCCGAGGTCGCCTCTAGCCCTGCCGGACGATGTCGACCGAGATCTCGACGGCCGGGATCGTCCCGCGGTTCTCGAGCCAGTGGGAGGTGTTCCGGTCCTCGGGCCAGCCCGGGCCCGGACCGTAGTCGGTCGCGACGCCGTCCCGGTGGTCGGTGATGGTCCCCTGCAGGACGTAGACCGTGCCCGGCCTGTCCTTGTGGTCGTGCACGGGGCCGAAGACGCCTCCCGGCTCGATGGTCACCATGCGCATGCGAAGCTGGCGTCCGTCCATGCCCTCGATCTCCGGGCCCAGGTCCACGGTCGCGAGCAGCTTCACCGCGACGCCCTTCGTCTCGTGCGCCTTCGCCGCCCGGGCGGGGTGGTGGAGCCGCGCCCTCCAGTCGGCGGGCACCTTGCCGCGGGGTCCCGGAACGGGCTGCTCGAGCGGGTGATGGTCGGGGGGAGCGAGCGGCTCGCCAGGGACCGTGGCCCCGAGCGGATAGGACCAGAACCAGTCCTCGCCGGGCTCGAAGGACCGGACGATGGGGTGGCCCGAGCCCCGGTGGTGGCGAGTGGCGTGCTGGCTCGGCGACGAGTCGCAGCAGCCCACGTGGCCGCAGAGCGCGCAGCGGCGCAGGTGGAACCACCATCCGGGCCCATCGCCGGCGAGGCATTCCACGCAGCCCTCGCCGCTCGGCGGCACGGTGGGGTCGATTCCTTCACGGTGTGTCACGGGAGCCTCCTTCCTCGTCGCGGGCCAGCCGGATGCCGGTCATCTGGAACCGATCCCGCGCGTGCCAGAAGTTGCGGTAGGTGGGGCGCAGATGGGACCGCGGCGAGAGGCAGGACCCGCCGCGCAGGACGAGCTGGTTCACCATGAACTTCCCGTTGTACTCGCCGAGCGCCCCCGGGGCTGGCCGGTAACCGGGATAGGGCGCGTACGCGCTCGAGGTCCACGCCCAGGCGCCGCCGAGCAGGGGCGCCGAGGCGCCGGTCGGTCGGGGGACGAGGCGGCCCTCCTCGACGAACTGGCCGCCGGGCCGGGCCTCCCGGGCCATGGCCTCCCACTCGAACTCGGTGGGAAGCCGTGCCCCGGCCCAGCGCGCATACGCGTCGGCCTCGTGGTGGCTCACGTGGCAGACGGGGGAAGCGGGGTCGACGTCCATGCGTCCGTGGAGCGTGAACCGGGTCCAGCGCCCGTCGCGCCGATCCCAGTGGAGCGGAGCCCGCCAGCCCTCCGCCTGCGCGAGCTGGAACCCCTCCCACATCCAGAGCTCGGGGCGCTCGTATCCGCCGTCCTGGATGAAGTCGAGGTACTCGCCGGCGGTCACCGGGCGCGCGGCCAGCGCGAAGGGGCGGAGCAGCACGTCGTGCGCCGGCCCCTCGTTGTCGAAGGCGAAGCCGACGCCGTCGTGGCCGACGCGGACGCGCCCGCCGGGGTGGTGCATCCACGGGAGCGGGGGCGCCGGGCCGACCTCCGGAGCGGGAGCCGGGCGGTAGGCGACGTCGAGGGGATTCCGCGAGAGCAGGTGGAGGAGATCGGTGAGGAGGAGCTCCTGGTGCTGCTGCTCGTGGTGAAGCCCCAGCTCGGCCACCGCCCGGACCTCGGGTGCGCGGCCAGGATCGCTCGCGAGCAGGTCCAGGACCTGCTCGTCCACCTCCCGCCTCCAGGCGAGGACCTCGCGCACGGTGGGCCGGGTGAGCATCCCGCGCTCCGGGCGCGGATGACGTGCGCCGGCGGCGACGTAGTACGAGTTGAAGAGGGCGGCCCAGCGCGGGTCGCGCGGCCGGAACCCGGGGACCCACGGCGCGAGCAGGAAGGTCTCGAAGAACCAGGTGGTGTGGGCGAGATGCCACTTCACCGGGCTCGCGTCCGGCATCGACTGCACGACCATGTCCTCCGGGTCGAGCGAGGCGCAGAGCCCGACGGTGAATCCGCGGACGACGGCGACGCGGGCCGCGAGGTCGGGCGGTGGGGTCACGCGACCCCCACCCGCCAGAGCGCGTCCACGAACCAGCGACGACGGTCCCGGAAGCGGTGCACCTCCTCCACGCCTGCGCTGCGGGCTAACGCGCCGAGGTCCCGTGCCCGGTACTTGCAGGAGATCTCGGTGTGGATGCGCTCCCCGGCCTCGAGGCGGAAGGTCCGGCCGGCGACCCGGACGACCTGCCGGCGTCGGCTGCGGATCCAGCTCTCCATCGCCGGGCGCCGCGGGTCGTAGGTGGCGAGGTGCTCGAAGGCGCCGGGCTCGAGGTCGCCACCGAGCTCGCGGTTCATCCGGACGAGGAGGTTCAGGTTGAACGCCGCCGTCACGCCTTCCGGGTCGTCGTACGCCGCCCGGAGGATCGAGAGGTCCTTCAGCAGGTCGAACCCGACGAGCATGTGGTCGCCCGGGCGGAGCGACCTCGAAAGCGACCCGAGGAACGCGTCGGCGTCTCCTCGCTCCAGGTTCCCGACGTTGCTCCCCAGGAAGAGCACGAGCAGCGGGCCCGCGCTGCGCGGTCCGAGGGCGCGCAGGCCGCCCAGGTAATCCGACCGGACCGGCGCCACCCGGAGCCCGGGGAACTCGGCGCCCATCCTGCGCGCGGCCGAGGAGAGCGCCGCCTCGGAGAGGTCGACGGGAGCATAGGTCGGCCGTGTCCCGCGGCTGCGGAGCGCGGCGAGGAGCAGGCGGGTCTTCGCGCCGTCGCCGGCACCCAGGTCGACCACCGTGCAGTCGCCGCCGTCCACCCGCGCGGCGATCTCCCCGGCGTGACGCTCCAGGATCTCGTGCTCGACGCGCGTCGGGTAGTAGGCGGCGAGCGCCATGATCTGCTGGAAGAGCAGGCTCCCCCGCTCGTCGTAGAGCCAGCGAGAGGGGATCCGCTTGCGAGGCCGCGCGAGCCCGTCCAGCACGTCTTGCTGGAACCGGAGGCGAAGCGCGTCCGTCGCCGGGGTGGGGGTCCCCTTCGCGGCAACGCCGGGTGAGGGCAGGGGCGCCATGGTGGTGCTCGTGCCCGGAAGCTAATCCGTCGCCGTCGCCGCGCCACCCACCGGCGGATAAGGATTTGCTTCTCTCGTGCGCCCCATCGGGGACGCGCTCCGGCCCCGGCGAACCCTATGGGACGCGCACCAGCGACAGGGGGCCCCCATGGCCGACAGACCCGTGATCGCCATCGTCGACGACGAGCCCACCGCGCTCGCCGCGATGCTCGATGCGCTGAACCGCCGCTTCGGCGCGGACTACCGCGTCGTGCCCTACCTCTCCCCCGCGGAGGGGCTCGCGGGCATCGAACGCCTGCTGAAGGAGGACGAGGACATCGCCCTCGTGGTGGCCGACCAGTGGATGCCCGGGATGAACGGGAACGAGTTCCTGGCCCGGGTCCGGCTGCTCGCGCCGGAGGCGAAACGCGCGCTCCTGGTCGGCTGGGGCGACCGGTCGGCCTCGCGCACCATCCTGCAGGCCTGCGCGTTCGGCGAGCTCGACAACTACCTCTACAAGCCCTGGGCGCCGGCCGAGGTCCACCTCTACCCGCTCGTCAGCGAGTTCCTGGCCGAGTGGACCCGCCTGCACCGTCCGGCCATGGAGCTCGTGCGGGTCGTCGGGGACGAGGACTCTCCCCGCGTGAACGAGCTGCGGGAGTTCCTGGGCCGGAACGGCGTGCCCCACGGGTTCCACGCGGCGGGATCCCCGGGCGCCGAGCGGATCCTGGCCGAGCACGGCATCGAGGACCGGACCATGCCCGTCGTGATCCTGCTCGACGGCTCGGCGCTCCACGACCCGTCCAACGCCGAGGTCGCCGACGCCATCGGGGGCGGGCCGCACGAGCTGCGCTGTGACGTGGCCATCGTGGGGGCCGGTCCGGCCGGTCTGGCGGCCGCCGTGTACGCCGGGTCGGAAGGGCTGAAGACCTTCGTCGTGGAGCGCTACGTGGTGGGGGGGCAGGCGGGCGCGAGCTCGCTCATCCGCAACTACCTGGGCTTCCCCCGGGGGATCGGCGGCGCGGAGCTCACCCAGCGCGCCTACCAGCAGGCCTGGCTCTTCGGGGCCCGGTACGTCTTCGCGCGCGAGGTGGTGGGCGTCCGGGCCGACGGGGACGAGCGGATCGTGCGCCTGTCGGACGGGCGCGAGATCGCGGCCCGCGCGGTGGTCATCGCCACCGGCGCCCGCTACCGCCGCCTGGAGGCGCCCGGCGTCCAGGAGTTCGAGGGACGGAGCGTCTTCTACACCACGTTCGGCGAGATCCGCATCCTGCAGGACCTCGACATCGCCGTGGTGGGGGGCGGGAACTCGGCCGGACAGGCGGCCATGCACCTGTCGCGCTTCGCCCGGAAGGTGACGCTCGTGGTGCGCGCCGCCTCGCTCGCGGCGGGGATGTCGGACTACCTCGTGCAGCAGATCCGCCACGCGCACAACGTCGAGGTCCGGCTCCGGTCCGAGGTGGTGGACGCGAGAGGCGGCCACCGGATCGAGGAGATCTCGGTGCGCGACGGGGAGACGGGCCGGGTCGAGGTCGTGCCCGTCCGGCTCGTCTTCGTGCTCATCGGGGCGCTCCCCCACACGGCGTGGCTCGACGGTGCGGTGCAGCGGGACCCGAAGGGCTTCCTCGTGACCGGCCCGGACATCGACCCGGAGCGGTGGAGGCTCTCCCGTCGCCCCTGGCGGTTCGAGACCAGCATGCCCGGCGTCTTCGCGGCCGGGGACGTCCGGCTCGGGGCGCTGCCGCGCGTGGCGGCGGCGGTGGGGGAGGGGGCCGCGGTGGTGCAGCAACTCCACCAGTACCTCGATCAGGAGGAGGAGGGCAGGCCCTCCGACGCCGTGGCCTTCCGGCGTCCGGAGGTCGCTCGCCTGGAGGCACGGCTCTAGGTCGCCTCACCTCGCCTCGCGGAGCCCGGCCTCCGAGGCGGCCAGGGCCCGGACCCGCCCGGGCCACGACGCGGTTTGCGCGGCATCGCCCTGGCCGGTAGGGAAATCCCGTGGCACGGGCCAAGGACCCCTCGGACGTCATCTTCACCGTCGGCCATTCCACCCGGACGGTCGCCGAGCTCGTCGCGCTCCTGGACGAGGCCGAGGTCGCGCTGCTCGTCGACGTCCGCTCCATCCCCCGGTCCCGGGCCACGCCCCAGTTCAATGGCGACAGGCTTCCCGGGGCGCTCGCCGCGGAGGGGATCGCCTACCGGCACCTGCCTGCACTGGGCGGGAGACGCCACACGCGAAAGGGAGGGCCGCCGTCCCACAACCGCTACTGGCGCGTCGCGGCGTTCCGGAGCTACGCGGACTACGCGGAGACCGAGGAGTTCCGCGCCGGCCTCGCCGAGCTCGAGGCGCTGGCGCGCGCCGACTGCTGCGCCGTCATGTGCGCCGAGGCGGTCTGGTGGCGGTGCCATCGCCGGATCATCGCCGACTACCTGCTGTCGCGCGGCTGGGACGTCGAGCACATCATGGGGCCGGACGGGCTCGTTGCGGCGACGCGGACGCCGGGTTCCCGCGTCCAGCGGGACGGCACGATTCGCTATCCCGCGGCCGGGCCCGAGGCGCGGCGCTCCTGAGGCGAGCACCAGTGCTCAAGGAAACCTCGCCTCCACTGAAGGGTTCCCAGGCAACCCCTGGTACGTGACCTTCACCGTGGAGCCAGGCTGGATCGGCCCGGACGAGAAAGCGCCCAGCGACAGCAGGTCGCCCGGCTTCAACGAACCTCCTCGCCGCTTGAGCGTCGCCGCGATGAACGCCACCGCGTCGAGCGGATGGCCGAGGATGGCGCTGCCGGGGCTCGACGCGATCTCCCTGCCCGCGCCGTCGGTGGTGCGCACGGTCATCGCACGAAGTGCGTCCACGAGACCGGCGTCGCCCTTCACCGGCACGGGGGTGCCGAGCACGCCCAGCCGTGCGCCCACGTCGTAGTACGTCAGCGACTGCGCGCTGATCCGGCCCGGATCCTCGAGCGCCGCGTCGGGCAACTCGATGAAGGGGTAGATGGCGCGAAGCGATGCCAGGACCTCCGCGGGCGTGGTGGCGTCGTTCACGGCGCCGCTCCCCACCTCGACGACGAGATCGGCCTCCAGGAAGGGACGAACGCCGAAGCGGCCGGGGATGATCGCGCCCTCTCGCTGGACCATCTTCTCGAGGAGCACGCCCAGGATCGGCTGGTCGATGCCGAAGCGCTTCTGCACGGTCGTGTTGGTGAGCCCGGCCTTGTAGCCGATGGGCGGGCCAAGCGACGGCGCGAGCGCCGCCATCAGCTTCGCCTGGCCGCAGACCGCCTCGTCCACGGTCATCCCCGCCGGCGGGACCGCCAGCGGCTCGAGGGCGAGGTAGCGGCGAGCGACCTCCGCCGCCTCGGCATCGCTGGGACAGGCGGGGGCAGCGCGGGGAACGGAGGCGCAGGCGGCGAGCCAGGCGGCGGCTGCGAGGGCAGGTGTTCGCTGGAGCAATCGGCGCACGGCCCCTTTCCCTCGCTCACTTCGCCCGTGACACGAGCGGCGCCCCGCGCACGAACCGGTTTGCGTGGGCCTCCGCGAGCGTCCATCGGAGCGACGAGAGCGCGCCTCCGCCGAGGGCGTCGACGACGGCCTGGAGCTCGGTGGCGCCGCGCCCCACGGTGCCGGCCGCGACCATCGCCGCCTCCACCGTCGCCATGTTGGTCGACAGGAGGGCGCCCCGATCGCTGCTCGTCGAG
Source organism: Anaeromyxobacteraceae bacterium (assembly GCA_049586815.1). GTDB lineage: Bacteria > Myxococcota > Myxococcia > Myxococcales > Anaeromyxobacteraceae > CAIOAK01. The sequence goes on along the minus strand of JBAVCR010000303.1, from coordinate 4,390 downwards.
GTCACGCCCATCGCGGTGAGCACCGCGTCGGCCCCCGTGAAGGCCTCGGTGAGTGCGCCCTGGTCCGAGAGGGAGGGGACGACCGCGACCCGCGAGCCTTCCGGGACGGCGCCGATTCGCTCGGGGCGAGATCGGACGATGGCGGTGAAGCCCACCCCCTCGCCGCGGCAGACGCGGAGGATGCCCTGGCCGAGTCCACCCGCAGCGCCGATGACGGCCACGTGACGAGGCATGGTGGGTGAACGCACGGCGCTTCCCGTCGTATCGAGGCGGCCCATCAGGAACTCCCCTGGTGCGTGGCACGGCGCGGCAGACCGTCGCCTGGGGAGCGGCCCCGGGCGTCCACCTCGTCCCGGCTCCATTAACGGTGCCGGGCGAGGAGCGCCCCGAAGCGTGGGGCCGGAGGGTTCCCGGGGAAAAAGAGAACCCCAGGGGTCACCTGGGGCTCGAAGTGGAGGCGCCGGGAATCGAACCCGGGTCCGAAGAACTTGTTGCGAGTGGCCCTACGCGCGTGTCCCGGAGAATTTACGTGATCGGCAACCTCCGGGCCTGCAACCGATCACGTCCTCGCCCTTACGTCTCGACCTGATCTAGGCGGCTCGCCTCCCGCTCAGGTCCAACCGGAGCTGACATCTGACCCCGCTACCCGGTGCTCACGGGGGGATGCGCGGCACTTAGGCCGCGAGAGCCATGGGCTCGTTCGCGTTTCTGCGTGGTCGCCTTTTTACGTGGCCTGGTGACCAACCACGGCGCGCGCCATGCGCCTTCCATTCTCCGTCGAAGCCAGTTCGCCCCCGATTGAACGAACTCGAGGAGGAATATAGGCCCCCGCCGGACACGGTCAAGGCGCCACGGCCGCCTGCGTCACAATCCCGCAGCGATTCAACCGGTTGAACTGCCCGGGGCCGACGCGCCGTGCCTCGGGCGGGGCGGGGGCTTCTACCGCTTCGTCGCCAAGGGACCGCCCACGCAGGGACCGCCTACGCAGGGACCGCGCCGCGGACCTCGGCCAGATGGGGCGTTCACTGGCAGTGCCTTGACGACGTTTCCGGCGGACGGCGCTCCCGCCGACGTGGCGCTGCGGGAATGGCCCTGCCGTCGCCTTATCGCGCGCAGGAGCGGCGCCGGCAAGTCCTGGCGGGGTACGCGATCTTCACGCGGGATCGCACGCAGGCGGCCGCCTCCGCGCGTCCGTCGCGGTCCGGAATTCCCGTGCGATGGTGGCTCCATGAACGCACGCGAATGGTCCATCCGCATCGCCGAGCTGGCCCGGCGCGAGAGCAGCGCCCTCGTCGATCTCCTCCTCGCGCTCGCGGAATTCGACCGGCTCGGGGTCTGGCGCCACCTCGGCCACGCGAGCCTGTTCGATTTCCTCCACCGGGAGGTCGGGCTCTCCCGGGGTTCTGCCTACTACCGCCAGGTCGCGTGCCGTCTCCTCGGGAAGTTCCCGGAGATCGCGGAGCCCCTTCGGGACGGACGGCTCTGCGTCTCGAACGTCCCGCAGCTCGCGAAGGTGATCACGAAGGAGAACCGGGCCACGGTGGTGGGGAAGTTCTTCCACTGCTCGAAGCAGGAGGCGAGGCAGGTGGTGGCGGACATCCTCCCGGCCGAGGTGGTGCCGACGAGGACGGTCGTCACCGTGACTCCGCTCCTCGCTCCGGAGGCGCCTGCGCCGTCGAGCGTCCAACCGGTTGGACGCGCAGGGGGCCACCCCGAAAGGGCGAGGGCCGCCGCCGAGGTACGGAAGACCGTCGTGGCGCCGCTCACCCGGACCGAGACCCGGATGCACGTGACCGTGTCGCCGGAGTTCCTGGCCCTGCTGAAGAAGGCGAAGGCCGGTCAGTCCCACGTCCAGCCCGGGGCGACGGACGAACAGGTGCTCACCGCCGCTCTCGAGGCCCTCATCGAGAAGCAGGGAAAGCGACGGGCCTCGGTGCCTCCCCGGGTGAAGCGGGAGGTGATGGGGCGGGATGGGGGCAAGTGCACGTGGCCCCTGGCGGACGGCGGCACCTGCGGCGCCACCACCCGCCTGCAGATCGACCACGTCGTCCCACGCGGGATGGGCGGTCCGTCCACGGTGGCCAACTGTCGGGTACTCTGCGACGTCCACAACCGCGAGGCGGCGAGGGCCGCCTACGGAGACGACGTGATGGAACGATACGCGCCGAGGAGCTCAGTCGCAGGAGAACCCTGCGCCGGCTACCTCGCGGGCGAGGTCCCCGGCGACGTCCCCGGCGACTCCACCGGCAAGTCCGCCGGCAGCTCCACGAGCCCCTTCCGCGCCTCGGCGTCGGCCGGGTCGACGGCGAGCGCGGCCTGGAACGCGGCGCGCGCCTCCTCCACCCGCCCGAGCTTCGCCAGGTTCTGGCCGAGCATCGTCGAGAGCCGCGCCTCCTCCGGGGCGATCTTCCGCGCCGCCTCGAGCGACGCCACCGCGCCCGCGAGGTCTCCGTCCGCCGCCTGGAACCGCGCGTAGAAGTAGAGGGGCGCCGACAGGCCCGGGGCCATCCGCACCGCACCCAGGTAGGCGAGCCGGGCCTTCCCCATGTTGCCGAGCCCCTGCTCGGCGATCCCCAGGTTCACGTGGGCGCGCCAGTATCCCGGGGCGACCCGGATGGCCGTCTCCAGCACCGGGACGGCCTTCGCGTACTCGCCGCGGGCGGAGTAGGCCACGGCGAGGTTGTTGTTCACCACCACGTCCCGGGGCGCCTTCTCGATCTCCGACTCCCAGAGGGCGAGGTCGCTCCGCCAGTCGGCGGCGCGCACGCCGGAGCGGACTCCGAGGAGAAGCACCAGCGCTGCGACCCCTGCCACCACCGCGGGCGTGCGCTTCACCGAACCGATCACCGCCCCGGCCGCGAGGCAGAACCCCGCCGACGGCAGGTAGGTGAGCCGCTCCGCCATGAGGACGCCGATGGGGAAGAGGTGCAGCACGGGAAGGAGCGCCCCGAACGTCCAGAGGATGCCGGCCGAGGGGAGCGGCCAGCGCCGCAGGAAGACGAGCGCGCCCAGGACGAGCGGCGCCCAGACGAGGAGCGACGCGTAGAGCACCGGCCCCGGCGCGGGGACGAGCGCCACCCGGGCAGCGTAGGCGAAGTCCGTCCCCAGGAACGACGGGAAGGCGAGCATCCGCACGTACTCGGAGAGGATGCGGCTCGTGGTGTAGGTGACCGTCGAGCGCGGCACCCCGGCGAGCCACTGGGCCTCGACGGGCACGCCGGTGGGGAGGCCGCGGAGCGCGAAGTAGGGGACGAGCGAGAGCCCGAGCGCGAGCGACACCAGCACCGCCCGGAGGAGCGCGCGCCTCGCCTTCCCGTCCTCGAGCCCGGGATGGTCGACGAGCCCTGCCGCCCCCGGGACCGCCACCGCCACGATCCCGTAGAGGAGCGGCATGACCGCCGCCCCCTCGTTGGCGAGGACCCCGAGCGCGCCCAGGCCGATGGCGGCGGCGAGGCGTCCCAGGCTGCGGGCGGCGCCGCGCCCGGAGAAGGCGGTGAGCAGCGCGCCGAGCGCGAAGACCGTGGAGAGGAGCTCCTTCCGACCCACGATGGGGGCCACCGCCTCGACGTGGACGGGGTGGACCGCGAAGAGGAGCCCCGCCACGAGCGCCACCCAGGGCGCCCGGTCGGGCATGGTGGCCTCGGCGAGCCGCCGGGCGAGCGACAGCACGAGGAGCGAGGCCGCCACGTGGAGGAGCAGGTTCACGAGGTGGTAGCCGAGCGGCGCCCGTCCGTGGATCGCGTAGTTCGCCGCGTAGGTGAGGGTGGTCACCGGGCGGAACAGGCCGGCCGTCGTGCCCGGGCCGCCGTAGTTGTAGGACGACTGGAAGATGCGGCCGGCGTTCCGGAGGCCGCCCTGCACGAGCGGGTTCTCCACCACCGCCCACCCGTCGTCGAGGACGGGCGGATTCGGGAGCGTCTGCGCGAAGGGCAGGACGGCGACGAGCGCCACCACGATCCACGAGCGCCGGAGGAGCGCGGTCATCTCCAGGCTCCCGGCCTTGCGTAGACCTGCACGAGCGGCACCTCGTCGAGCGACGCCCCGGCCACGGGACGGCTGGTGCGGAGCTCCGTCCACGTGCGGTACTCCCGGTCGCGGAACTCCTCGTGATGTTGCCAGATCGAGATGTCGGCGTCCTCCGGCCCCGCGGCGACGACGAGGTCGGGACGCAGGCGGCCGTCCCGCTGGTACTGGCGGGCGGCGAGCGCGGTCGTCTCCTGGAACCAGACCCGGGCGCCCGGCGCGGCGTGGACGTTCAGCGCCGGCAGCACCGCCACCGCGCTCTCGCCCCAGAACTGGCGCTGCATGCCGAGCGAGGCGGCGCCGGCGGCGCCCCCCGCGAGCTCGTTGTAGGCGGCGGTGCCGTGCGGGTGGACGTGCACGAGCTGCC
>JBAVCR010000302.1:0-3653 GCA_049586815.1 Anaeromyxobacteraceae bacterium | reverse complement strand
CATCCGCCCCGGGCGCGTCTACGCGATGGGGCTCGCCACCGGAGTCCTCGGCGATCCCATGGGGCTCGTCTGGGGAACCATGTTGGGCGGGGTCTTCGTGGGGGCGGCGGTGGCCCGGCCGGGGGCCTGGCTCGTGCTCCTCGCCGTGGTGCTCGCCGCGTTCGCGGTCGCGACCGTCGTCTTCGTGGCCCTCGTCCAGGAGGTGCTGTCCCTCGTGCTCTCCACCCGTCGCGTGCGGGAGTGGGCGATGGTCGGCTCGGTGGCGATCTCGGTCGCGATCCTGGGGTTCCTGCTCCACACCTCGGAGCGGCCGGCGCGGATGCTCGGGGACCTGATGCCGACGCTCCGGGTCCTCCAGTGGCTCGCCTGGCCGGCCGCCTTCCCGGCGGCGGCGGCGCGCGAGCTCTTCTCCGGTCATCCCGCCCGGAGCCTGCCCTGGATCGCCGGGCTCGTCGCCGCGAGCGGCGTCGCCGCGTGGATCTCCTTCCGGATCGCGATCGCCCAGGCCAGGAGCCCGGGGGCGACGGGCGGCGTCGTCGCCGCCGCGGCCGGCGAGGGAGGGAAGGGGTGGCCCGATGGGCGCTTCGGCGCGATGCTCGAGAAGGAGGGGCGGTACCTCTTCCGGCAGCCGCTCGCCCGCGTGTCCCTGCTCCTCGCCCCGTCGATCATGGCCTTCGTCGCCTGGCGGGTGGAGCCGCGCATCCCGGCCGAGGCGGGCGACGTCGTCCGGGCGCTGCCCCTCTTCGGCGCCGCCGTCTACGCGCACCTCCTCCTCCAGGCCTTCTGGCTGAACGGGTTCGGCTGGGAGCGCGGGGGGGCGCGCGTCCTCTTCCTCGCACCCATCGACCCGGCGACCGTCCTCCGGGCGAAGGCGGCGGTCCTCTACGGATGGAGCCTGCTCCTCTTCCTCGCCTCGGCGGCGGTGATGGCCGTCGTGGGAAAGGGGGGCGCCCCGCCCTGGGCGCTCGGCGCCGCGCTCCTTCTCCACGCCGGCACGGCCCCGTGGCTCTTCACCGCGGGAGGCGTCGTGGCCATCCTGCGGCCCAAGGCGGCCTCCTTCGCCATCCAGCGAAGCTCGGCGGTGTCGACCTTCTCCGGGCTGCTCGGGATGGGGATCGTGTCGGCGGTGATGGGGATGTTCGCGCTGCCCGCGCTCGTCGCGGTGCGGCTCGAGTCGACGGCCGCGCTGCTCGCCGGCTGGGCGGTGCTGGGAGGCCTCGGGGGAGTCGCCTTCCGGCTCGGGATCCCGAGGGAGGCCCGCCTGCTCGCAGAGCGCCGGGACGAGTTCCTCCCGGCGATCTGCGGCGACGACGCCTGACGGGCGGGGAACCTCCGCCTACTGCGAGAAGCCCTCGAGGAGGTAATGGGCCTCGATGCGGCGCAGCGCGAGCGCCATGGCGGCGGTGCGGGCGTCGACCTTCTTCCCCACCACGAAGCGGCGCGAGTCGTAGAGCGGGGTCTTCTGCGGGCTGTCGTTGGCGATGTCGTGGATGATGCCGTAGTTCGCCTTGATGGCCCGCTCCAGCCGGTTGTTCACCTCGGCCTCGCTCCAGTGCTCCATGCGGAGGTTCTGGAGCCACTCGTAGTAGGAGACGGTCACGCCGCCGGCGTTGCAGATGATGTCCGGGATGAGGTCGATCTTGCGATCCCGCAGGACGCGGTCGCCCTCCGGGGTGGTCGGGCCGTTGGCGGCCTCGGCCACGACCTGGACCTTCAGGTTCTCGGCCACGTCGCCGGTGATGGTGCCGCCCAGCGCGGCCGGGATGGCGATCTCGGCGTCGAGCTTCCAGAAGTCCTCGCGGGAGACCTTGGTCCCCCCGGTGAAGCCCTCGACCGAGCGGCGGAGGTTGTCCGGACCGGCGGCGTGGGCGAGGAGGGCCGGGACGTCGAGCCCCTTCTCGTTGTAGACGGTGGCGTAGGCGTCCTGGACGCCCACGATCTTCGCCCCCATGGCGTGGAGGATCTCGGCCGAGGCGGTGCCCACGTTGCCGAAGCCCTGCACGAGGACGCGCTTGCCGGCCAGGCTCTCCCCGCGCCAGCGGGCCCACTCCTCGAGGCAGTAGACCGTCCCCTGGCCGGTGGCCTTGGCGCGCCCCTCCGACCCTCCGATGCGGACGTCCTTGCCGGTCACCACGCCGCGCATGGCGTGCGGCATCCGCTCACCATCCGTGAACTGGCGCATCATGATGGCCATGATCTCGGGGTTCGTGTTGACGTCGGGCGCCGGGATGTCGACGTAGGGCCCGATCACGTTCTTCAGCTTGTAGATGAAGCGGAGCGTGACGTGCTCCAGCTCCTCCTTCGAGTAGGCGGCCGGGTCGATGCGCACGCCGCCCTTGGCGCCGCCGAACGGGATGTCGGCGATCGCCGTCTTCCAGGTCATGTCGGCGGCGAGCGCCTTGAAGAGGTCGAGCGACACGTCCTTGTGGTAGCGGACGCCGCCCTTGTACGGGCCGCGGACCTGGTTGTACTGGATGCGGTAGGCCTTGAACTTCTTCGGGCCGCCCTTCTCGATGCGGAAGAGGCCGCGCTTCGGGATGCGCAGCACGCCTTCGCGCAGCGTGATGTCGGCCTTGAGCAGCGCCCGGCGGTGCAGCACGAACTGGCCGTTGGCGAGCGGCTCGAGCGCCTCGCCCGCCTTCACCGAGGAGGCGGGGAGGTCCTTGAAGTGGGCCTCCTCCTCCTTCGTCACCGGCACGAGCCGGTCGCGGGTCTCGATGGTGATGTAGAAGATGTGCTCGAAGTCCGGCTCCTCGAGCTCCAGCCGGACGCGCGGGTCGAGCTTGATGAGCTCGGCGGCCCGGTAGAACGCCTCCATCGACTCGTCGAACACGCTCTTCCGGGTTTCCTTGCGGGGCGCCTTCATGCGTACCTCGGGTGAATGAGTGGGTGGAGGGGTCGGCCGGATGCTAAGCCCGGTCGACTGGGGAATCAAACTCTTTCTCCCCGCCGGAAGGGTCGTAAAACCAATGACTTGGGGCCGCGCGGGCGGGAGATTTGGGTCAGCCCCGCAAGGAGCGCGCCACCGCGGCCTCGAGGAGCTCCGCCGCCCGCGCCATGGCCTCCTCGACCGGCATGCCCGGGGGGGACGCGCCGTCGATCCTCGCGATGCCGTGGTCGAGCACCGCCTCCGCACCGAGACCCAGGCTCCCCGAGACGAGGTGCACCGGGACGCCGTGACGCCGGGCCACGCGCGCCACGCCGACGGGGGCCTTCCCCATGGCGGTCTGGAGGTCGGTGCGCCCCTCGCCGGTGAGGACGAGGCGCGCGCCGGGAACGCGCTCGTCGAAGCGGGCCGCGTCGAGCACGAGGTCGACGCCGGGCAGGAGGCGGGCGGGCGTGAAGAAGAGGAGCCCTGCCCCGAGGCCGCCGGCCGCTCCCGCCCCTGGACGGTCCGCCACGTCGCGACCCGTGGCCGACCGCGCCACCCGGGCGAGCCGTTCGAGCGCCTCGTCGAGCTCGGCGACCATCCCGGGCGTCGCGCCCTTCTGGGGGCCGTACACGGCGGACGCGCCGCGAGGGCCGGTGAGCGGGTTGTCGACGTCGCAGGCCACGAGGAGGTCCAGGCCAGGAAGCCGGGGATCGAGCCCGGAGAGGTCGATCGCCGCCAGGCCGGCCAGGGACGCTCCTCCCTCCGCAAGCGGGTTCCCGGC
>JBAVCR010000301.1:0-1617 GCA_049586815.1 Anaeromyxobacteraceae bacterium | reverse complement strand
GCCCCTCGATGGTCCTGAAGCCCCGCAGGATGAAGCGCTGGCCGGGAAGCGCCGCCACCGGGGCCGCGAGGCGCAGCTGGGCGAGCGCGCTCCCTCCCGGCGCCACCTCCTCCTGCCCGTCGACGAGCGCCACCGCGCAGGGGACCTGCGCCGTGCCCAGGTGGAGGAGGAGCCGCGACCGGTGGCGGATGGGGCGCGGCGCCGCCCCGAGGAGAAGTAGTTCCACGTCGAGGATCGATCCCGGCGTCACGACGCCCGGGTGGCAGAGCGCCTGGCCGCGGGAGACGGCGGCGGCGTCCACGCCCGGGAGGTTCACCGCGGTGCGTTGGCCGGCGGAGGCGCGCGGGGCCGGCTTGCCGTGCACCTGCACGGTGCGGGCGCGCAGCTCTCCCACCCCCGGCGCCGGCGGCACGAGCGCGAGGGCGTCCGACTCGGCGACGGTCCCGGAGAGGATGGTGCCGGTCACCACGGTGCCGAAGCCCTTCAGCGTGAAGGCGCGGTCGACCGGCAGGAGCAGCGGGCCGTCGGCGGGGCGCTCGGGCACCTCGGCGGCCATGGCGCCGAGGAGCTCCACGAGGACGGGCAGCCCCTCGCCGGTGCGGGCGGAGACCGGCACGATCTCCGCGGACTCGAGGAAGGTCCCGGCGCAGGCGGCCCGGATCTCCTGCTCGAGCAGCGGCAGCCAGCCCTGCCCGAGCCCCGGGAGGAGGTCGCTCTTCGTCACCACCACCACGCCGCGGGAGACCCCGAGCAGGCGGCAGATGTCGAGGTGCTCGCGGGTCTGGGGCATCACGCCCTCGTCGGCGGCCACCACGAGCATCACCAGGTCGACGCCGCTCGCCCCGGCGGCCATGGCGCGGACGAAGCGCTCGTGCCCCGGCACGTCGACGACGCCGGCCACCGTCCCGCCGGGAAGCGGGAGGTGGGCGAAGCCGAGCTCGATGGTGATGCCGCGCCGCTTCTCCTCGGCGAGCCGGTCGGTGTCGATGCCGGTGAGCGCGCGGACCAGCGCCGTCTTGCCGTGGTCGATGTGCCCCGCGGTGCCGACGACGACGCGCTTCACGCTGGGTCAGACCCCCACGGAGCCGGGATCGCCGAGCGGCCCGCTCGCGTCGAGCTGGTAGTCCCAGGGGAAGACGATGAGCTGGGCGGTCTCGAGCGCGAACCACTCCGGGCGGGAGCCGCCGGGGCGCACCACCAGCGCGGCCGCCTGGATCTCCTTCGCGCCGGAGCGCCTGGCGAGCGCCTTCGCCTTGGCGAGGGTCTGGCCGCTGGCGGTCACGTCGTCGACCACGAGCACGTTCTTCCCCTTGGCCTCCGGCACGCGGAAGGTGGGCACGGCCCGCCGGTCCCGCGACCGCTTCTCCACCCGCACCGGGAGGAACTCGGCGCGCAGGGGGGCGGCCAGCGCGCCGCCCACGAAGATGCCGCCGCGGGCCACGCCCAGGACCACGTCGGGCTGGAACTTGGTGGCGATCTGGGCCGCCAGGTCGCGGACCACGGCGCCGAACTCGAGCCAGGTGAGCTCGCGCACCGCGCCCCCGGAATGCGCCGGGGGCCCTCCCATGCGCTCCACGGCGAAGGCGTCGGCCACGCCGACCCCGAGCGGCTGCTCGG
>JBAVCR010000300.1:0-7522 GCA_049586815.1 Anaeromyxobacteraceae bacterium | reverse complement strand
GAGGTGATGAGGAGCCCGGAGAGGGCGTCGAGCTCGGGCTCGCCGGTGTCGTTCTCGAAGTCGGCGACGGCGATGGGGATGCGCTCGCCCGGCGGAGGTTCGGCGTGCGCCGCCGCGGGTCGCCGGAGGAAGAAGTAGGCGACGCCCGGGGTCGCCGCGGCGAGGCCGATCCCGAGGAGCAGGACGGCGAGCCGCGCCCGTGCCAGGCCCGGCGCCCGCTCCGGACCGCCCGGGGGAGCCGCGGCCGGCGTCCGCTCGACGCCGGTGGTCTTGAGATCGAAGACCCAGGCGAGCGCGGACGTGATCGGGAACCCGAGTGCCAGCGCGGCCACGACGACCTTCAGGGTCCAGTCCGGCAGGTCGAGCGCGTGCATCAGCGGCTCGGCCACCTGCAGCACCGCGAACGAGACCACGCCCCAGCCGAGCAGCGCGCGGATGACGCGGCGGCGCCTCAGCTCCGCGATGAAGTCGCTGAATCCGGCCAGGCGCCCCTCCCCGGTGGCAGGAGGCGGATATACCGGCGGGAAACGGGGGCGCCATGGTTCGACGACGGGCGCGCCCGGAGGACCCGGCGACGGGAAAGCGGGCCTCCTTGACGGCGGCGTCCGGAACCGGCATGAACTACTCCCTGTGAGGTGCTAGTTGGGTTCATCCCTGTACGGATCCGGTGCCGAGTACGCGCTGCACTCGCTCCTCGTCCTCGCCGCCCGCGAGGCGCCCGTCAGCGTGCGCGACCTCGCGCGCTTCCAGGATCTCCCCGTGCGATTCCTGGCGAAGGTCTTCTCGCGTCTCGAGAAGGCGGGCCTGGTCAGGGGCATCGAGGGCGTCCGCGGCGGCTTCGTCCTCTCCCGGCCACCGGGGAAGGTCACGGTGCGGGAGGTCCTCGAGGCCGTCGATCCAGACCGCACGCTCTTCGCCTGCGCCGAGATCCGGCGCCACTGCGCCCTCTTCGGCGAGCACCCACCCGCGTGGAGCGTCACCGGGATGTGCCGCATCCACCTGTTCATGAGGGAGGCGGAGGGCGCGCTCCAGGCCTACCTCGCCTCGAAGACGCTCGCCGATCTGGGCCGCGAGCTCGAGCGGAAGGCCCCCGCACGTTTCGTCCGGGACGCCGAGGCATGGTTCCGGCAGCGCAGGACCGACCGCGGCCGCAGGACGCAGTGAACCGGGCACCCAGGAGTCCACCGATGTCGAACAGGTGCATCTTTCTCGCAGGCGCGTCCGGAGCCATCGGCCGGCGTCTCTCCCCTCTCCTCGTGGCCGCCGGCTGGCGCGTGGTGGGCTCCACGCGGTCGAGGGACAAGGCGCCGCTCCTGCGCGCGATGGGTGTCGAGCCCGTCGTGGTCGACGTGTTCGACGCGCAGGCCCTCCGGGAAGCCGTGGCCGGGAGCAGGCCCGAGGTCGTGATCCACCAGCTCACCGACCTCCCCTTCGCGCTCGATGCGGGCAAGATGACCGAGGCCCTGGTGCGCAACGCGCGCCTGCGCGACGAGGGCACGCGCAACCTCGTCGCCGCGACCGTGGGCGCCGGGGCGAGGCGCCTCGTCGCCCAGAGCATCTCGTTCATCTACGCGGACGGTCCGCTGCCGCACCGCGAGGACGACCCACTGCTCGCGGAGACGCACCCGGTCTACGGGGGCACGGTGACCGGCGTCCTGAGCCTGGAGCGCCAGGTGCTCGGCGCGCCCGTCGACGGGATCGTCCTTCGCTTCGGGCTGTTCTACGGCCCGGGCACGGGCTTCGACGCGCCCATCGCTCCCGGCTCCGTTCACGTCGACGCCGCGGCCAGGGCCACCGTGCTGGCCCTCACCAGGGCAGCGCCCGGCATCTACAACGTCGCCGAGCCGGACGGTGCGGTCTCGAGCGAAAAGGCCGGCCGGATCCTCGGGTGGGACGCGGGCTGGAGGGCGTCCTAGGCCTTCTCGACGACCCTCGTCGACGCCGAGCCGCTCCTCGGCGTCGCGCGCACCTTCGCCGACGGCCAGGGAGCGACCTCACGGGCGGGGGCCGCAGTCCGGGGTACCCTTGCGGCGGGCCGCGGTGGACGGCGGCCGTCACCGGCTCGCGCGCCGGGCGGGTGGGTCCTTCAGCCGCACCCGCAGCGCCTTCGCCTCGCGGAGCATCGCCAGCTCCGGATCGGCGCCTTTCCACATGGCGAGCAGCTCGTCGACGCGCTCCCGCGCACGAGCGCGGTCCCCCGTCCTCTCGTAGGCCTGCGCGAGCAGGAGCAGGGTCCGCGGAAGGCGCAGGGCCTCCTCCACGCTGGGCCGGTTCGGCATGGGCGCGGCCCGATGACGCTCCAGCGCCTCGATGGCCTGCCGGTCGCGCCCGCGCCCGGCCTCGAGATCCCCGAGAAAGCTCCAGGCCAGGGATCGATCGGGCGCGTACTTCCCCGAGGCGATCGCCTGGAACTGGCTCGCCGCCGCGTCGACCGCTCCCGAACGCCAGCTCGCCATCGCCTCGTAGAGGCCGAGCTGCCTCGACCCGGGGACGAGGAGCCGGGCCGCCTCCGCAGCGTGTGGCGCGTCGCCGACGAGGGCCAGGTCGAGGGGGACGAGATCCACCCCTCCCCCGGATTCGACGAGCTTCCTCGCCGCGCCCCAGGCCCCGGCAGCCGAGCCCGAGTGGGCGTGGATGGCCGTACGCATCCGCGCGGGCGCCCCGGTCCGATCGGCGAGCGCCACCTCCTCCGGCATGGCGTCCAGGGTGCGGAGCGCGTCCTCGTACCGCCCCTGGTACAGGTACACCTCGGCGAGGGCGCCGAGCACGCCCATGCGCGCGCTCGGCCACGTGTCGGCGGGAAAGCCCTTCAGGAGGGTCTCGGCCTCCGTGAAGCGTCCCGACCGCGCCAGGCTGCGGGCGTACGACTGGGCATAGAGCGGGGACACCCCGAGCTCCCTGGCCCGCCCGAAGGCCTGGTGCGCCTCGTCCCGCGATCCATTCACGGAAAGCGCCGTCCCCAGCGAATCGTAGGCGGTCGCGGTGGGAGCGGCCTTCACCCACCTCCGCGCGACCTCCAGCGCGTCGGCCTCGCGCCCCAGCACGACGAGGCAGCTCACCAGGTGGTTCTGCGCCTCCGCGTCGGTCGGATCGAGCGCCACCGCGGCCTCGAAGAACGGGAGGACGTCCGCCAGGTCGCGCTTGCTCCCCCGGGGACCGAGGAAGTCGTGGAAGCGGAGATCCCCCGCCAGGTACTGGATGTCCTTCTCGCGCGGGTAGGCGCGGACGGCAGCCTGGTAGATGGCGTCGGCCTCCTCGTCGCGACCGTCCTGGTGGGCCTTCCATGCGCGGACGAGGAAGCGCTCCTTCTCCGGCAGGCGGTCCACCGCCCGCAGCGCGGCGTCGAGCGCCGCCCGCCGGTCGGCCTCGGGCAGGTCGGTCCACACGCCGAGGTAGGAGATCCAGTAGTTCGCGAGCGCGAATCCCGGGTCGATGGCCACTGCCTTCTGGAACTCGCGGACGGCCTCCCCGTAGTCGCCCCGGCTGGAGGCCATCGCCATGCCCCTGAAGTAGTGCTGGTAGGCGTCCAGGCTCGGGGTGATGGCGTCCGCCACCTTCAGGCTCGACGCCGCCACGTCCGCAGGCCGCTCGCGGAGCTTCTCCCGGGTCCGCTCCGAAAGCCTGTCGATCATCCCGGGCACGCTCGCCTTCCCCTTGCCGTCCTCCTTCAGCGTGAAGAGGTAGGTGCTCGTGGCCGGATCGAGGGCCTTCACCTCGATGGTGTAGAGGGTGTCGAAGCGGTGGATGGCGGCGAGCACGAGCGCGCGCACCTCGGCCTTGCGCCCCACCTCCCGCCCGAGCGCCTCGTCGATCCGCGGGATGGACGTGTGCCCCATCTGCCGGAGGATGTCGATCATCCTGGAGCGGGTCAGCACCTCCAGGCGCCGCGACTGCTCGAGGGAGGTGATGAGGAGCCCGGAGAGGGCGTCGAGCTCGGGCTCGCCGGTGTCGTTCTCGAAGTCGGCGACGGCCACCGGGACCCGCGTCCCCGCGGGCGGCTCCGGGCTCTCCGCCGCCGGCCGCCGGAGGAGGAAGTAGGCCACGCCCGGCGTCGCCGCGACGAGGCCGAGCCCGACCACGAGCAGGGCCAGCCGCACCCGTGCCGGGCCCGGGGACCGCGCTGCGCTCGCGGCGGGATCCGCGGAAGGGGTGCGTTCGATCCCGGACGCCTTGAGGTCGAACACCCACGCGAGGACCGAGGTGACCGGGAATCCGAGCGCCAGCGCGGCCACCACGGCCTTCAAGGTCCAGTCGGGCAGGTCGAGCGCGTGCATCAAGGGCTCCACGACCTGCAGCACCGCGAACGAGACCACGCCCCAGCCGAGCAACGCGCGGAACACGCGGCGGCGCTTCAGCTCGGCTACGAAGTCGTTGAGCCCGGCCAGGATCCCCTCCCCCGAGACAGGGGCCTTATACCCTCAGGAAACGGGAACGCCACGGTTCGTCGCAGAAGCAGCGCGGCGACGGCCCGCGCGCGCTGGCCGAGGGCGTGGCCTCGGGGCTCGGCATCTCGGTGATTTCCTGCTTCATCGCCGCCGGCAATCCCGCGCTCCTGCAGCGTGAACGGGCGCTGTTCACGGGGGAGCAGTAGCGAGGTCGCCCGTCCGGCGGGGCCCTGGCCGGAGACGGCTACCCGTCCACCCGCACCACGATCACCGTGAGGGCGCTGGTCCGGGGTACGCCTCCCGCTACCTACGTACCGGGGCGGGTCCGAGAATCGCTCCTGGGGGCTCCTGGGAGGCCCCGCAGTGGGAACGGAGTGGGAACGGGACGCCCGGATCAAGACGGCCCGTGACCGGTAGCTACGGCTTGCCCCGCGTCCCGATCAACGCCAGGGTCTCGCCCCAGGTCCGGTAGATCCCGGAGGGCAGGTGGAGCGCGCTCAATACACGAACGCGGCGACCTGGCTACGGCTGCGGCTCGATCTCCCCGGGCCTCCAGGTCTTGGCGAACCACGGCTCGAGCGGTCCGTAGAGCCGGAGGATCACGTTCCAGCCTTTGCCGGGGACGGTCTGCACCCAGTTCTTCTCCTTCCCCGCTGGGGCCTTGGGCCCGAAGTACACGTCCACGGAGCCGTCGGCGTTCACGAGCACGCCCTTCGTCTGGCTGCTGACGCTCGGGGCCTTCTGGTCCGTCTGGATCATCGACCGGGTCTGGTTGCTGTAGAGGATGACCGACCAGAAGTCCTTCACGGGGATGTTCGGCGGGAGGTGCAGCTTGTAGTTCTTCGCGCCGTCGAGCGGCTCACCCCGGGAATCGCGAGGGGTCCAGGCGTACTGCGAGCCCTGGCCGACCATCTTCATCTCCATGGCGGGGGTCACTCCCGTGGCCATGAAGTAGTAGAAGATGTAGCCGTCGAGCCGGAGCACGCCCGGCGGCAGCTCGAACCGGTAGCCGCCCATGAACGGAAGCTGCCAGCTCCCGTTCTCGTAGTAGTAGTCCTCCCGGTCCCGCATGTGGAAGGCGACGGCGCGCGCCGTGGCGTCGCCCACCGCCGCGGCCTCGGTGAGGATCTTCTTCATCCGCTCGTCGGGCGCGAACGGCTTTCCCTTCTCGATGCCGATGGACTGGAAGAAGCCGAGCCGCACCGGATCGAACGACTCGGTGGGCTCCTCCTGCACGACCTTGTCGAGCAGCGCCCAGTACCGGAAGTCGGCGGGGTTCACCATGTTGAAGGGCTTGCCCGACATGTTCACGAAGGTGGGCGTCGGGGGCTTCCCGGCCTGCGAGAGCGGGTAGACCTTCGTGAACTTCTTCACGACGTCGACGCCGGGCTTCGGGTCGCCGTCCACCAGGAAGCTGCGCCAGATGACGACGTTGCTGAAGGTCCTGGGCCGGACGACCTCATAGCCCTTCGGCAGCTTTCCTGCGTAGCCCGGAGGCACGAGGAGGTACTTGCCGCCCTTGCCCTTGTCCGGGCCGGTGATGCCCAGGTCGACGACCCAGCGGTACCACATGTCGTTCACGAGCCCGAGCACCTTGGGAGGCACCTCGACGACGACGGGACCCGAGCGCAGGTCGATCCAGAACCAGGTGTACGGGGTGTTGTCGTTGGCGGTGAGCTCGATGGTCCGCGAGTCCACGAGCTGCTCCCAGATGGGAACCGTACCGTTCACCGGTCCCTGGGTGAGAATGGCCTCCCGATCCCCGGCCTGGTTCACCGCAGGCAAGGCCAATAGATAAGCCTGCACGGCGCGCTGGAAATCCAGGTTGTCGAGCAGCTTCGCTGCCGACGCCTTGTCGGGGAAGCCGTCGAAGAAGTTCAGCGGCCCGAGCCGGGTCTCGACCTTGTCGGGCGATGCCACCCCCGATGGCATGGGCGTCGAGAACTTGAACTGGGGGTCGGCTGCCGGGCCGCCGAGCGGCTGGGCGAGCGCGGGGGTGGCAGCGCCAGCGACGATGCAGACCAGGAAAGCGCTGAGGACGATTCGGTTCATTCTCCCCTCCGGACCTTGGGCCGGAGGGTTCTAGCGCCGCGCCCTTGGAGTTCAAGCCGGAAGGCCACGAACGACAGTGGGAACCGACCGGGGAGGATGCAGCCAGGTCGCTACGAGTGCCCGGCCCCGTCGATACGAACGACGATCACCGTGATGTTGTCGTCGCCGCCCCGCTCGTTCGCGAGGGCCACGAGCCTCTCCGGCGCCTCGGCGAGCCGGGAGCCGCCGGCCAGCTGGAGAATCTCCGGGTCGGTGACGAGGTTCGAGAGCCCGTCGCAGCAGAGGACGACCGCGTCGCCCGGCTCGACCTCGAGCCCGACCACGTCGACCTGGACCTCCTCCTCGAACCCCACCGAGCGGGTGATGATGTTCCGGAAGCGGCTCTGCCGGGCCTCCTCCTCGGTGATGGCCCCGGCCTTCAGTTGCTCGTTCACGAGGGAGTGGTCCTCGGAGAGTTGGAAGATGCGCCCGCCGCGGATGAGGTAGCAGCGGCTGTCGCCCACGTGGGCCACGAAGGCCGTCCGGCCGGTGACGAGCGCGGCGGTGACGGTCGTTCCCATGCCGGCCAGGTCCGGGTCCTCCTGTGCGGCCCGGAAGATGGCGCGGGAGGCCGTCTCCACGGCGAGGCGGAGCAGGGTCGGGAAGTTCCCGACGTCGACCGGGGTGGGCGCGACGAAGCTCTGCGGCGAGGCCGCCCGCGCCGCCCTCACACTCTCCTGGATGGAGCGCACGGCGATGGCCGACGCGGTGCCGCCCCCGGCGTGGCCGCCCATGCCGTCGGCGACGATGAAGAGGCCGGCCTCGAGGTCCACCAGGTAGGCGTCCTCGTTGTGCTCCCTCCGCCGCCCGACGTCGGTGACACCCCGGGCTTGCAGGGTAATGGAGGAAGAGGGAGCCACGAGCGGCGCGGATGGTATCCTCGCCCTCCAGCGCGGGTCAACGACCGGTTCGTCCCTCATTTCCCGTTCATTTTCCCGTGGAATCGGGCCGCGACCGCCATTCAGGCGTGCGCGGCGGTCCCCTTGGCCCGGCGAGCGCCTCCGGCCGCAGTTCCCGGCCGCCGCGCCGGCTTCGAGGCCGCCGGC
>JBAVCR010000299.1:0-9802 GCA_049586815.1 Anaeromyxobacteraceae bacterium | reverse complement strand
CTCTTGAAGTCGTCGAGGTCCACCATGATCATCCCGACGCTCGTCCGCTCCCGCGCCGCACGGCTGAGCTCGGCGCGGGCGTGGTCGAGGAGCGCCCGCCGGTTGGGGAGGCCGGTCAGGCTGTCGCGGGTGGCGAGCGCCTCCTCGCGCGCCAGCGACTCGACGAGCCGCTGCTCCAGATCGAGGATCCGGACGCCCGCCCCGATGCGCGCCAGGAGCTCCTCAACGCGGAACGGCTTGCGGAGGTAGTCGTCGGCGCCCATGGAGAAGCCCTCCACGACGTCGCCCTGCCCGTCCCGGGCGGTGAGGAGGATGGCATAGGTGTAGCCGGGCCACCCGGCGTCGCGGACACGGCGGATGAGCGTCGCCCCGTCGAGGCCGGGCATGAGCCAGTCGGCGACGACGAGGCGGATGCGCTCCTGCTGGAGCACCTCCCAGGCCGCGCCGCCGTCACCGACGGTGACGACCTCGTGCCCGGCGTGGCGCAGCTCCGCCTCGAGCATCCGGCGGAACATCAGGTCGTCGTCCGCGATCAGGATCTTCACGCGCCCCCCCACCTCGATCGAAGTGTAGAGCAACGCGGACGGGCCTCAAGATCGATGGCCGAAAGCCACTTTTCCCCACACCCGGGGTGATATCGCCACGGGGGTCAGCGAACGTTCATCGGCCCGTCGGGCGGCCCGGCTCCCGCCCGGCCAGCCAGGGCAGGCTCCCGATCGCCTCGACGCTCACGGGAACGTGAGGTCCCGTCCGCCCTGCCCGGGAAACGCGCGCACCGTGCCTGCTGCCGTGTGCCCCCGTTCGTGACGGGCCCGGGGAGTGGGTTGGCATCGGGCGCGCCAGCCCTACAGGCCGACGGCCTTCATCCCTGCCTCCGGGTACCGGGTCCCGGCCGCGACCCCTCTCGGGGCGACCGCGTCGAGCAGTGAGCGCTCCTCGGGCGTGAGCCGGAGGTCGACGGCAGCCGCGTTCTCCTCGAGCGACGCGCGCCGGCGCGTCCCGGGGATCGGGACGAGATCCGGGCCCCGCCCGAGGACCCAGGCGAGGGCCAGCTGGGCGGGGGTGACCCCACGGGCCTTCGCGATCCCGGTCACCCGCTCCACCAGCTCGAGATTCCTCGTGAAGTTCTCTCCCTGGAAGCGCGGGTTCATCCTCCGCCAGTCGCCTTCGGGGAGGTCGCCAGGCGACCGGAATCGCCCGGTGAGGAACCCGCGGCCGAGCGGACTGTAAGGAACGAAGCCGATCCCGAGCTCCCGGACGGTGGGGAGGATCCCCTCCTCGGGGTCCCGGGTCCACAAGGAGTACTCGGTCTGGAGCGCGCTGATGGGATGGACCGCGTGCGCTCGCCGGATGGTCTCCGGGCCGGCCTCGGAGAGGCCGAGGAAGCGGACCTTGCCCGCCTTCACGAGCCCGGCCATTGCGCCCACCGTCTCCTCGATGGGGACGGTGGGGTCGACCCGGTGCTGGTAGTAGAGGTCGACGTGGCCGACCCCGAGCCGCTTCAGGGAGGCATCGCAGGCCTCGCGCACGTAGTCGGGCCGGCCGGAGATTCCGAGAAACGCGCCGTCCGCCGAGCGTCGGTTCCCGAACTTGGTGGCGATGACGACCCGGTCGCGCCTGCCGCGGAGGGCGCGGCCGAGCAGCTCCTCGTTCCGGAACGGCCCGTACATGTCGGCCGTGTCGAAGAAGTCGATGCCGAGCTCGATGGCCCGGTGGATCGTCGCCACCGACTCCGCGTCGTCGGTCGGGCCGTAGAAGTCGCTCATCCCCATGCAGCCCAGGCCGAGCGCCGAGACGGAGAGGCCCTGGCTTCCCAGCTTTCTCTTCTCCATGGCACGATCCTCCGGCCGGGCGGCGGGGCGAGCCCCGTCAGGCGGCCACGGGGTAGTCGGTGTAGCCCTTCGGGCCCGGCGTGTAGAAGGTCGCGAAGTCGGGCGCGTTGAGCGGGAGCCCGTTCTCGAGACGCCGCACCAGGTCGGCGTTCGCGAGGAACGGCCGCCCGAAGGCGACGAGGTCGGCCTTTCCCTCCCGCACCGCCGCCTCGGCGCCGGCGCGGTCGAAGCCGCCGGCCAGGATGAAGGTGCGGGGCCAGGCGCGTCGCAGGTCCGCCTTGAGCGCCGCCGGGACCTCGGGCGCGCCGAGCGCGGAGTGGTCGACGACGTGGACGTACTGGATCCCGCTGCCAGCGAGCTCCTGCACGAGCTTCCGGTGGGTCTCGTCGGTCTCCGGGTAGGCGGTCATGCCGGCGTTCACGCCGTGGGGCGAGAGCCGGATGCCCACCCGCTCGCCGCCGATGGCGGCCGCGGTGGCCCGCGCCACCTCGAGGGCGAAGCGGATCCGCTTCTCGATGGAGCCGCCCCATTCGTCGGTGCGCAGGTTCGTGTTCGGGCTGATGAACTGCTCGATGAGGTAGCCGTTCGCCCCGTGCAGCTCGACGCCGTCGAAGCCGGCGTCGATGGCGTTCCGGGCCGCGGTCACGTACTCGTCGATGGCGGCGCGCACCTCGGCGCCCGTCATGGCCCGCGGGACCGGGTGGGGCTGCATGCCCTTCGCGTCGGTGTGCATCTCGCCCGGCGCGGCCACGGCGCTCGGCGCCAGCACCTCGCCACCGGCCGGCAGGTTGAGCGGGTGGCCGACCCGGCCGGTGTGCATGAGCTGCACGAAGATGGTTCCGCCCCGGGCGTGGACGGCGTCGGTGACGCCCTTCCACCCCGCCACCTGCTCCCGTGACCAGATGCCCGGGATGCGCGGGTAGCCGAGGCCGTTCGGCGACGGGGACACGCCCTCGGTCACGATGAGGCCTGCGTCGGCCCGCTGGGCGTAGTACTCGGCCATGAGCGCGTTGGGCACTCCACCTTGGCCGGCCCGGCTGCGGGTCATGGGAGCCATCACCAGTCGGTTCCGGAGCTCGCGGGAACCGAGCGTCACGGGGCTGAACAGCGTCACCTCAGGCATGTTTCTCTCCTCTCGGGTCGGGAATGCGGCGGGTGATGTCGCGCCGGAGATCGGCGAGCGTCACCTTGCGAAGGGAATCCTCGAGCTGCTTCTCGGCCCGGGCCCGCAGGTCGGCGAGGTAGCTCGCGACGGCGAGCCCGGTGGGGCACCGGGGATCCGGGCCGGCGGGGTGTCCGGCGAAGAGCGGCTCGCCGTCGTTCACCGCGGCCCAGACGCAGCCGAGGGTGATGCGGGACGGCGGCCGGGCCAGCACCACGCCACCCTGCGCGCCCCGGCGGGTCTCGACGAGCCCGGCCCGCCGCAGGTCGGCGAGCACGCGACGCACCACGACCGGGTTCGTTCGCACGCTCCGGGCGATGGCGGTCGAGCTGAGCACGCCGTCCGGGCACCGCTCGCCCTCGCAGGCGAGCATGCCGAGCGCGTGAACGGCCATGGTGAATCGACTCGTCATATGAAACCTGGCAGGTTACATATACGGGCGCGCCGACCCGCGCAACGGAATCGACGGGCGGGCCGGGCCCCTACGGGGCGATGGCCCGGTCGATCTCCTCGTAGGCGTTCCGGAGCCAGGTCTTCACGCGCTGTCGCTCGAGCAGGCCGAGGCGGCGAGCCGCCGCCTGGTCGTCGGTCGCGTTCACGGCCGCCCAGAAGCTGGAGCTCCGGGCGTCGATCTTGTTCATGACCCCCTCCTGCAGCTTCCGGACGGTGGCGAAGCGCGCGCCGACGTCGAGGGCGCGCTGCCGCTCCCCCGAGGCCTCCAGGATCGCGAAGTCGTCGCCGCGCACCTGGTTCAGGACGATGACGTACCGCATGCGTCCCCCGAAGCGGTCGAGCAGGGTGCGCAGCAGGTCGACCGAGTCCCGACCCGAGTCCATCACGTGCCAGTAGGTGAGCGAGACGCCGAGCTCCTCCTCGGCGTCGAGGAGGGAGGAGCTCTCGATCCAGCTCACGAGCGGCTCATGGGTCTGTGCGGCGAGGTCGACGAGCACGGGGCGCTCCGGCTCGGCCACCGCCGCCTCGACGATGGCGTCGAGGCTCTCGTACCGGTCCACCGTCACGGGCGAGGCGTAGCCCGCGTAGAAGCGCAGGAGGGCGCCGTGCGACCGGTCGGCGTCGAACCCGAGGAACGGGATCTCCTTGTCGATGAAGTACTGCGCGAGGAGCCTCGCCACGAGCGACTTGCCGACGCCGCCCTTCTCACCGCCGACCAGATGGATGCGTGCCATGGGTCCGGGCGATTACTGCAAGCATCGGACCGGTGCAACCCCGTCGTACGGCCGCGTCCCGGACCTCCGGATGGGGCCGGGGGCGCCCCGGGAGAGCCGCAGCTGCCCGATTGTGCTCACCCGGGTGCTCGACGGGCAGGCAGCCGCCAAGGCGCGGGCTCCCGGGGCCCGTGCTAACGTCCCCGATCGTGCGCGCCTCGGGCACAGGTGGACGCGACGGCGATGGCTCCGCGCCCCGGCGCACGGGCCTCGAGGCCCGGATCGCCGACGCCCTGGTGACCCGGCTCGTCGAGTCTCGGTTCTCCGAGGCGCTCATGGAGCAGATCCTCCAGGCGCTCACCGAGAGCCCGGACGTCGAGAAGCTGGTCGTCCACCTGCTCGGGCAGCCCGGCCTGAACGGCAGCGTGGACGTGCTGGTGGACCGGCAGCTCGGGCGGGTGATCGAGAACCTGCGGACGAGCGAGGCGCTGCGCGAGCTGGTCCGCGAGCAGGTCGACCTCTACCTGAAGCACCTCACCGAGAACCCGGAGGCCGTCCGCCAGCTCATCCAGGACCAGAGCCGCGGGATGGTCCGCGAGGTCCAGGCCACGGTGCGCGCCCGCGCCTACCTCGCCGACGACGCGGTCGACTCCTGGGTCCATCGCGTGCTGGGGCGGCCGTGACGGCGCCCCGCTACGCCGGCCTGGTCAGCCGCGGGGTGGCCCGGGTCCTCGACATGGTGCTGCTCGCCATCCTCGTGACCGGGTCGGTCTGGATGGTGCAGCAGGCCCTGGGGCTCGACCCCGGCCGCTGCGCTCCCGCGACCGAGTGGTGGCACCTCCGGGCCCGCCTGTGCGGCTTCATGCCCTACGCCGTCCCGCTCGCCGGCGTGGTGATCCCGCCCATCTACCGCGTCCTCTTCTTCGTCATCACCGGGCAGACGCCGGGGATGGCGGTGATGGGGCTTCGCCTCCGCCGCGCGGATGGCAGGCCGGTCGGCGTCCGCCAGGCCCTGAAGCGCGTCGTGGCCTACTCCTTCACCCTCGGGCTCGGGTCGGTGCTCATCCCGGTGACCGCGCGCCGGCGGGCGCTGCACGACATCGTGGCCGGGACGGTGGTCGTCTACGACTGGGGGGATCACGCGCTCGACTTCCGGCGCGCCCTGGAGCAGCTGCGTCCGGCCGATCCGTGACCCGGACGCCATCCTTCGCCCTGGCCGCGGCGGTGGCGCGGGTGTCCTGGCGCCTGGACCCGGTTCCCCGGGCTTCGATCACGGATCCGGGAAGCACGACCTCCCGCCGCAGAACGCGACCTGGCCCGACTCCAGGTCGTAGATGGCCGTGACGATGGCCACCTTGCCCGCCTTCACCCGCTCCGCGATGAGCGGGCTCCTCCGGACGAGCGCCTTCGCCTCGAGCGCGACGTTGGCCTCGATGGCGGCGTGCCGTACTTCGCCCGGTCCTACACCAGCCAGACGGACGGCCTGATGCAGGGCTCCTACGCCTACTACCTCGCCAACAAGGCGGCGCTGCAGGCCTCCGTGACCATGTCGGGGGCACCGGCCGATCCCCTCGGGGCGACGATCGACGACGACTTCGACGGCATCACCGCCGCCAAACAGACCGCCTCGTGCACGGTCTACGACTCCGACGGAGCCGCGGTCAGGCCGTGCTTCTACGCGATGCAGGGCGTGGAGGGCGCCACGCAGATCCCCGGGGGGAAGTGGCAGGTGACCTTCTCGAACACCGCCGGGTGGCCGCACATCGGCGACGCCAGCGGGAGCTCCTCGTCACCGACCTCACCGGCGCGCTGCAGTCCTCGGCGCTCGTCCCCTACTAGCCGGGCGCTGACCTCCGCACCCGCCTCACCTGGCCCCCGGCGGCTCTCGAGCTGCCGGGGGCTCGTCGCTACCGCCGCGCCCCGGGGATCTTCACCACGTTCACGGCCACGTTCTCGACGTAGGTCGCGAGCAGCCTGTCTCCGACCTGGAGCTTCTCCAGGTGTACGGTGGGACCCGCGGTCACCTCGAAGGTGGCCCCTCCGGGCTCCTTGAAAGAGACGAGCCGCGTGGCGCGGTCGATCGCGGTGACGATCACGGTTCCCTGGACGCCGGCCGAGGCCTCCGCCCCGGGGGCCTTGTCCCGGTCGTTCCGCACGGCGTTCGCCCCGGACGACATGGGCACGTCGGGCGAGCCCGGGGTCTGGGCCTCGAGCTCGAGGTCCTGCCGGTACTGCACCTGGATGACGTCCCCCACGGCGAGCTCGTCGAACCGGACGACGTCGGGCCCCGCCTTCAACGTCCGCGTCTCGCCCGACTGCCGCTGCACGGTCACGGTGCGGGCCGCCCGGTCGAGGTCGACGATCGTCGCCTGGGCGGTGGCGAGTCTTGAGGCGGTCGCCTTGCCGGGCCTCTGGGTGACGTTCATCTCGATGGCGCCCGGCGCGGGCGCGGGTGGCCTCTCGACCGGGATGGGCATGGGCGGGACGGGGCTCGGCGCCTGCGCCTGGGCGGCGGCGGCGGCGAGCGCGGCGATGGTCGAGGCGACGAGCTTTCTCATGGACCGACCTTACCTCGTCTTTCGCACGGGAGGCGGCTGCCAGGTGCCCTCCCCGGGCGGGAGGATGGAAGGCGCCTCGGTCTTCGGCCAGTAGAGCCGCATGACCATGTACACCGGTCCGTCCGGCGCCGGAAGCCAGTTCGACTCGAGCGCCTTCCCGGGCGACCCGTGCTGGACGTGGATGGTCACCGACCCGTCCTTCCCCTTCTTCAGGGAGGGCAGCATCGGGGAGTTCACCAGGTAGCGGCCGATCGGGTTCTGGATGAGCAGCTGGGTCTTCCCGTCGTACATCGTGATCGACCAGAAGGCGTTCACCGGGGGGAGCTCTCCGGGCGCGAAGGTGATCGCGTAGTCGTGCTTGCCCGCGTCGAGCGGCGCTCCGTCGCCGTCCACCCGGATCGCCGGGTACATCGCCTCGACCGCATCGTTCCCGTAGATGCCGAGCCTCGCCGCCGCCGCGCGGAGCAGCCAGTCGCCGTGGAAGAAGGCCCGGTCGCCGAAGGCGGAGGCGACCCTCCAGCCGTTCACGTCCTTCCCCACGCTGGCCACCGCCGCCTCGACCTTTCGCTCCCCCTCCTTCATGCCGAGGGCGACGGCGGCCTTGTGCTCGAGGGAGAGGTCCTTCCAGTCGAAGGTCTTCCCGGCGCCGACGCCGATGCGGGCCAGGCGCGCGCGGATCGCCTCCTCCTCCGGGCCGGCGGGCGCGAATTGCAGGGCGAAGTCGAGGAAGTCGAAGAAGCCGGTCTTCACGAGCTCCTTGTCGAACTTCGGGAAGGCGACCGCCGGGGCGGCCGGGGGCGCGGGCTGCTTCAGGAACGCGGACAGGGGCACCGCCCGGTAGCCCGCCTGGACCTTCTTCACGTTCTCCATGTCCTTCGCGTCGAAGAGCTGGGTCCGGAAGATGACGAGCGAGAACGCGGTCGAGGACTGGAACACGCCCCGGATGCCCGGCGGCTTCTCCCCCTTCCAGCCCGGCCCCACGACGAGGTAGTCGCCAGGGTCGGTGCCGGTGGCGCGCGTGCCCACGTACCCGTAGTTGAAGGTGTTGCCGTCGCAGAACTGGACCGAGTAGTAGCGCGAGCGCGGCACCGCCGGGACCGACACCACCATGGGCTCGGCCCGGAGGTCGAGCCACAGCATCGAGTAGGGCGTGTCGCTGTTCGGCGTGACGACGGCGGTGTCCGCGTAGGTGAAGACGCGCGCCTCGTTCTGGATCTCGTTGAACGGGGCCTTCCACTGCCCGGAATCCCGGTTCACGACGAACTCGTACATCACCCCGTAGTTCATGACGATGGGGAGCCCGTAGACGAACCCCTCCTCGGCGATGGCCTTCACCTCCTCGGGCGAGGGGCGGACCGCCTCCTTCTTCCCGGCCTGGACGATGGGGTCCTTCGGGCTCGGGCAGGCGGCGAGGGCGAGCGTGGCGACGAGCGCGAGACCGGTGCGATTGCGGGTCATGGGGTTCCCTCCGACGTCCATTTCTAGGCTGCCTCCGCGGAGTTTCCAGCAAATTGCGGGTCCCCCCGGAGGCGGCCGGGGCCGCCTCGCGCTACCGGACCGCCATGGACCCCCGTGCGTACTCGATCTCCGGCCGGGTCCCCGTGGCGCCTTCGGTGAGGACCCGGAGCCGGTCCTTGTACTCGCGGGCGAGCCCGGTGAGCCCGGCCTGCTCCGCGGCTCTCGCCGCCCCGTACGCGCCGCGGAGGCGATTCGGGGTCGCCTTCAGGGAGGCCTGGAACTCGGCCAGGGCCGCCTCGGGCTTCCCGAGATCGAGGAGCAGGAAGCCGAGCTGCTCGCGCACCGGGAAGACCCGGTTCTCCATGGCCACGTGCTTCTCGCTCGCGTCCTCCAGGGCCGCGCCCGCGCGGAGGCGGCGGATCGCCTCGGCGTCGTTCCCCTCGGCGCGGGCGAGCCAACCCGACGCCGACTCGACGAGGATCTCCACCTGCTCCGCCCAGTACGCCTGATCGGGCCGCTCCAGATAGGTGGCGCGGAGCTGGCCCATCCGCTCGATCTCGGCGCGCGCCTGCGCCTGGCCCTCCGGAGTTCCGAGGCGCGCCGCGCCGAGCGCGCGACCGAAGCGAGCCACCGCCTCGGCGTAGGCGTAGGAGGTGGGGCGGACCTCGAGGCCGGCCGCCTCGGCCCAGGCGCCGCGCTCGAGGGCGTAGCGCACGGGAACGGCGGCGAGCCCGGTCGCCTGGGCGAGCTGCGTGACGTTGAGCTTTCCTATCGCCGCGGCATCCTCGACGACCTTCCGGGCCTCCACGTCCCGCCCCTGCTGGAGATAGGCGTACTCCATGAAGTCGAGCGAGTGCGGGGCCGCCGCGTGGGTGACGCCGGGAGGGAAGTTCGCCGCCGCGTACCTCTGCGCCACGATCAGGGTGGCCTCGTTCGAGGCGATGGAGCGGTCCCACATCCCGAGCATCGAGTAGACGTGGGAGGGCATGTGGACGGCGTGGGGGGCCGCCGGAGCGATGGCCGCGTACGCGTCTGCCGCCGCGAGCCCCTGCGCGGCGATGGGGCTGTAGTCGTAGGCGTGGATGAGGTAGTGGGCGATGCCCGGGTGGTCGGGCCGCGCAGCCTCGAGGGTCTTCAGGATGCGCGCCGCCCGGAGCGGGTCGGCGAAGGTCCGGTCGTGGGGATCGGCGTTCTGGAGCAGCGCCAGCGAGAAGAAGATCTGCGCCTCCACGTCGTCCGGGTACCGTGCGGCGAGCGCCTCCATCGCCCGCGCGTAGCGCCTCGTCCGCTCGGCCTGGTCGACGGTGGCCGCGTCGCGGAAGAGGAGGTCGACCGCCGCGATCCAGTCCTTCTCTCGCGGCGTGGTGGCGAGCGCCCTTCCCTTCTCCACGGCCGCGGCGCCGCGCTGGAGCGCGGCGGGGTCGAAGGGGGGCACGAGCGGGTTCGGGAGCTGCGCGAAGGCGAGCCCCCAGAAGGCCATCGCGCAGGCCGGATCGGCCTCCGCGACCTTCGTGAAGGTCTTCACGGTCTCCGGGTAGAAGAAGGAGTGGAGCTGGCTCACGCCCACGTCGAAGAGGGACTGGGCGGCCGGGCTGCAGGAGACCGGGAAGTGGACCACCCCGTAGG
>JBAVCR010000298.1:0-8329 GCA_049586815.1 Anaeromyxobacteraceae bacterium | reverse complement strand
GGGACCCGCCGCCAGGCGCGGCCTGCGGTCGGCTCCCGGGGCAGGGGCCCGCGGACGGCCCTGGATCTCGTCCTTCAGCGCCTGCAGGTCGAGCTCGATGCGGCGGGCGATGCGCTCCTCGAAGGTGGTGCGCGCGAGACCCTCCGGGGCGAGTCGCACGAGCGGTGCGAGCTCGCGGACCGCGGCCAGCTTGGCCTCCACCGGGGCGTCGGAGGCGCCGCCCGGGCAGTGGCGCTCGACCGCGCGGGCGATGAGGAAGTCGGTGAGCGGGACGGCGGAGGCGAGGAGCGCGTCGACGCCCTCCTTGCCGTGGGCCCGGGCGAAGTCGTCGGGGTCGGTCTTGCCGCCCTCGGAGGGGAGCACGGCCACCTTGCCCGAGACGCTCGTGGGGAGCAGCACCTGCGCCGCCTTGGCGGGCGCGGCCAGGCCCGCCACGTCGCCGTCGAAGAGGATCACCACCTCGCGGCAGTCGCAGCGCTCGAGCAGCTCGAGGTGCTCTGGGGTGAGTGCGGTGCCGCAGACGGCGACGGCATTGCGGACCCCGGCCTGGTGCAGCCCGATCACGTCGAAGTAGCCCTCCACGAGCACCGCGGTGCGGGTCTTGCGGATCGACTCCCGGGCCAGGTCGAGCCCGTAGAGCACGCGGCTTTTCTTGTAGAGCACGGTCTCGGGGGTGTTGATGTACTTCGCGCCCTTGTCGTCTCCCATGGCGCGCGCGCCGAAGCCGATGACCTGGCCGTCCATGGCGGCGATGGGGAACATGAGCCGGCCGCGGAAGCGGTCGTAGCCGCCCCGGTCGCTGGGGACGCGCAGCCCGGCGCGGTCGATCGAGGCGAGCGAGATCTCCTTCGGCGCGAGCCGGCCGGGGAGGTCGCTCCACTCGGGGGCGGCGATGCCGAGCCGGAAGCGGCGCGACTCCTCCTCGGAGATGCCGCGGGAGGCGAGGTAGGCCCGGCCCGACTCGCCGTGGGGGCTCCACAGGCGGGCCTGCCAGTAGCGCGCGGCGGCGTCGCAGGCGGCGAGCGCCTCGGCGCGCTCCTTGCGGCGGCGCCGGTTCTCCGCGGAGTCCTCCTGGGTCTCCTCCGGGATCTCGACGCCCACCTCGGCTGCCAGCGCCCTCACCACCTCCGGGAACTCCTTTCCCTCGAGCTTCTGCAGGAACTTGAAGACGTCGCCGTACTCACCGCAGCCGTAGCACTTGAAGTGCTTGTCCTCCGGGTAGACGTGGAAGCTCGGCGTCCGCTCGCCGTGGAACGGGCAGCAGCCCTTCCACGTGCGCCCCGACCTCTGGAGCTCCACGTGGCGGCCGATCACCGCCACGACGTCCGTCCGGTTCCGGATCTCCTCGATGATGGAATCCGGGATCATCCGCGCCGGTCGCGCACCGCCGGGGCGCTAGCGCCCCGCCAGGCGTTGCTTGACGAGCTCGCTCACCACCTTGCCGTCCGCCCGCCCCTGCACCTCGGGCAGGAGCGCCTTCATCACCGCGCCCATGTCCTTCGGACCCTGGGCGCCCACCCGGGCGATCACCTCGGCCACCTTGGCCTCGACCTCGGCCGGGGTGAGCTGCTGGGGCAGGAACTCCTGGAGGATCTTGATCTCGGCCTCTTCCTTGTCGGCCAGATCGGGGCGGTTGCCCGCCCGGTACTGGTCCACCGAGTCGCGCCTGCGCTTGATCTCGGTGGCGACCACGCCCAGGATCGCCGCGTCGTCGAGCGGCTTCATGAGCTCGATCTCGCGGTACTTGATGGCGCTCTTGAGGCCGCGCACCGTGTTCATGCGCAGGGAATCCTTGGCCCGCATGGCGGACTTCAGGTCCTCGTCGAGCTTCTCTCGGAGCGCCATGGCGTCTCTCCCGGGCGCTGGGACTACCAGCTCTTGCGAGCCTTCTTCATGGCGCGCTTCTTCGCGGCGAGGGCCTTCTTCTTCCGCTTCACGCTGGGCTTCTCGTAATGCTCGCGCTTGCGGACCTCGGAGAGGATCCCGGCCTTCTCGCAAGCCTTCTTGAAACGCTTCATGGCGTTCTCGAAGGACTCGCCCTCCTTGACTCGCACTCCCGTCATGCGCACCTCGCGCCTTGCAACCGAAAGGGGTTCTCTAAAAGACGTGGAGCCGGGCGGCGACCCACCCGGCTCGGACGATGGTTGAATGCGCTCGTTTAGGGGGAAAACCCTCGTGTGTCAAGGGACTTTCGCCGCGCGGGCGTGGTAGAAACACCGGCCGTCCGGGATCAGGACTGCGGGACGCCGAGGGGGGCCCCGTGAGAAGGCCGACACGCAACGCGTTCTTCGCGATCTTCGCCCTGTCGGGCTTTTCCGGCCTGATCTACGAGTCGATCTGGACCCACTACCTGAAGCTCTTCCTGGGGCACGCGGCCTACGCCCAGACCCTCGTCCTCGCGATCTTCATGGGGGGCATGGCGGTGGGGTCGGCGGCGGCCGGGCGGAGGTCGGCCCGGATCGGGAACCTGCTCCGGGCCTACGCCCTGGTGGAGGCCGTGGTGGGGGTCGCCGCCCTCGCCTTCCACCCGATCTTCCTGGCCGCCGTGGAGGGGTCCTACGCGTCGGTCCTGCCCCGGCTCCCGGGGCCGCTCGCGGTGGACGCCTACAAGTGGGGGCTCGCCTCGCTCCTCATCCTCCCGCAGTCGATCCTGCTCGGGGCCACCTTCCCGCTCATGACCGCGGGGGTGATCCGGCGCTTCCCCGACGAGCCGGGGCGCTCCGTCTCGATGCTCTACTTCACGAACAGCCTCGGCGCGGCGGCCGGGGTGCTCGCGAGCGGCTTCCTGCTCGTCCGCGTCCTCGGCCTGCCGGGGACGGTGGGGCTCGCCGGCGTCCTCAACCTGGCCGTGGCCGCGGCGGTGTGGGTGCTGGCCCGGCAGCCGGACCTCCCCGGCGCCCCGACGGCGGCCGCGCCCGCCGGCCGCGCCCCCGATCGCCGCTTCGCCGCCTTCCTCGTCGTGGCGCTCGTCACCGGGGCCTCCTCGTTCCTCTACGAGATCGGCTGGATCCGGATGCTGACGCTGGTGCTCGGGGCGTCGACCCACGCCTTCGAGCTCATGCTCGCGTCCTTCATCCTGGGGCTCGCCGCGGGAGGGCTGTGGATCCGGCGGCGCATCGACCGGGCCGCGTCCCTCGCCCGCACGCTCGGCGTCGTGCAGGTGGTGATGGGCATCGCCGCCGTCGCCACCCTGCCCGGCTACGGCCTCACCTTCGACCTCATGCAGTGGGTGGTGCGATCGCTGGAGAGGAGCGACGCCGGCTACGCGCTCTTCAACCTGGCGAGCAACGGCATCGCCGGGGCGGTGATGCTGCCCGCCACCTTCTGCGCCGGGATGACGCTGCCCCTCGTCACCTGCGCGCTCCTTCGCGACGGGTACGGGGAGCGGAGCATCGGCGCCGTCTACGCGGCGAACACGGTCGGCGCCATCGCCGGCGTCTTCGCGGCCGTGCACGTCGGCCTCCCGCTCGTCGGCCTGAAGGGGCTCGTCGCCGGGGGCGCGGCGCTCGACGTCGCGCTCGGGATCGCCCTCCTCGCCTTCGCCGGCGCGCTGCGGGTCCCGCGCCTCGCCCTCCTCTCTGCCGCGGGCGTGGCCTCCGTGGTGGGGGTCCTCCTCGCGGTCGACCTCGACGTCCGGAAGATGGCCTCGGGCGTCTACCGGCACGGCAACCTCATGGCCGGCCCCGACCGGCAGGTGATCCACCACCGCGACGGCAAGACCGCCACCGTGAGCGTCGTCGCCGAGGGGCGCGGCGCCCGGATGATCAAGACGAATGGCAAGGCCGACGCCACCCTCATGATGGTCCCGGGGCGCGCTCCCGAGCCGGACGAGGCCACCATGGTGCTCCTCGGCGCGGTCCCGCTCGCCCTCCACCCCGGGGCGCGGACGGCGGCGGCCATCGGCTTCGGGTCGGGGCTCACCACCCACACGCTCCTCGGCAGCACCACCCTGGAGCGGGTCGACACCATCGAGATCGAGCCGGAGATGGTGGAGGCCTCCCGCCTCTTCCTGCCCCGGGTCGAGCGTGCCTACTCCGACCCGCGGGGGAAGGTGCACGTCGAGGACGCGAAGAGCTTCTTCGCCGCGGGCGACCGGCGCTACGACGTCATCGTCTCCGAGCCGTCCAATCCGTGGGTGAGCGGGGTGGCCGGGCTCTTCTCCCAGGAGTTCTACCGGGTGGCCCGCCGGCACCTCGCCGAGGGCGGCCTCTTCGTCCAGTGGCTGCAGCTCTACGAGATCGACGTCCCGCTCGTGGTCTCGGTGCTGAAGGCCATCGACGCGGAGTTCGACGACTGGGTGGTGCTCGCCGCCAACGAGGGGGACGCCGTCATCGCGGCGCGCAAGGGCGGCCCGGTGGGGCCGATCGACGCGTCGGTCTTCGGCCAGCCCGAGGTGGCCGCGGCGATGGTCCGCGTGGGGGTGACGTCGCCGCGCGACCTGGCCTTCCGCGTGGTGGGGAACCGCCAGTCCTGGGGACCGTTCGTCCGGGGCCATCCCACCCCGGCGAACTCCGACTACCGCCCCGTGCTCGACCAGGGGGCCGCGCGGACGCGTTTCCTCGGGGCCTCCGCCATCCCGCTCGTCGGTGTGGCCCGCTTCCCCCTGCCGCTCCAGGAGATGCTCGGGGGCGCTCCTCCCCCTCAGGGAGGGCTCCTCGTCACGCCGGCGCCGCTCTTCGAGGAGTCGCGCCGGGCGGCGCTGGCGCGGGCAGTCCGTGACACCCTGCTCGCCGGCGGCGCGGGACCCGGGAGCAGGAACCTTCCGGACGATCTCCGCGCCTCGGTCGCCGAGTCGGGCGCCTGGCTCACCGCCTGCCGCGCGGGCATCCCGGCCCCCTTCCCGCTCGACGCCTTCCTCCACGTCGCGGTCGCCACCTTCCCCCTCGTCTCCGCCGCGGACGTCGAGCCCGTCTGGACCGGCGTCGACGGTGCTGCGTGTCGCGCGGCGATGGAGCCCCCGGCGGCGGCATGGGTGGAGCTCCTCCGGGCGGTGGGGCGCCGGGACGCGACGGGGATGGCCGCGGCGGGCGCGATCGTGCTCGCGTCCGGGCGGATGGACCGCGTGCCGCTCCGCTACGCGGTGGCGAGCACGATGCTCGGGCTCGTCGCGAGCGGGAACCAGGACACGGCGCTCCAGGTCTGGGAGCGTCACCGCGCGGCGCTGGCGGGCACGCCCGACCTGGCGCTCGACGTGCTCGCCGCGGCGGCCGCGGTCAGCGCCCCTGCATCGCCGGCGCGGACGCCGTGACCGGGCAGAGGTGCTCGGACCCGCCGAGGGCGCTCCGCACCACGTAGCCGATGGAGTCCCAGATCTCGCAGCTCGCGTCCAGGGCCTGCTCGAGGTCGCTCGCCGGCGCGATGGCCGAGGCTGGCGCCTTCAGCTGGAGGAAGCTCCCGCTGTCGTGCCGGGGCCAGGCCGGCAGGCCGGACTGGTTCGGATTCCCCGTGCGGGCGAACTGGATCCAGTAGCCCTGCAGCGCCGCGGAGAGGCTCGCCTCGTCCGGCGTGAAGGACTGCTGCACCATCTTCATGTCGCTCGGGTTGCCGAAGACGAAGGGCAGCTCGTCGGCGTGGCATACCGCGGGCGAGGTCGCGCAGGCCGTCGCCGTCTTGCCCTGGGTGGCCTCGTAGGGGTTCGTCCAGACCGAGAACGATCCGTGGTGGAGGTCGTGATAGCGCCAGGCCGGCTGCCCCGCAGCAGCTGCCCGGCGGGCGAGCGCGCGGTTGAAGCAGGTCCACAGGTAGTCGGTGACGACGTGCTCCATCTTCGCGAGCGGGGCGAGCGTCCCGTACTCGACCTCGTAGGCCGCGTAGATGGCGGCCGCGTGCACGTCCCCGAAGAGCATGGCGAGGAGCGCCGGGTAGGCGAACGCGCCCTCGAACGGATCGGCCGGGAACCAGGGCAGGACGAAGGGGATGCTCTCGGTCAGGTTCGATCCGAGGAGGATGGGTTTCCGGATGAGCGCCTCGATCGGCTCCTTCTGCACGAAGGTGCCGTCGATGACCGGCTGCCAGGGAATGACGGTCTGGAGCCCGTTGCAGATCGAGTCGCGCGGGCCCCAGGCCGCGAGCTGGGACTCGAGGACGTGGGCGAGCGGGAGCGCGCGGAGGCAGGCGAGGACGGCGGCGGGGTTCCCGGCCCCGTTGCAGGTGGCGGCCAGCGCGAAGGCGTCGGCCTTTCCCTGGGCCTCGGCCACCGTCTGGTAGGAGATGCCGTAGTTGCTCTCCAGGGCGGCCCGGGCGAAGAGCGCCTGGTGCCCGTCGGCCTCGATGGTCAGGTGGAGGGCCGTCGACTGCGCGCCGGCGCTCTCCCCGAAGATCATGACCCTGGCCGGATCGCCGCCGAACCGGGAGATGTTGCGCTGCACCCACCGGAGCGCCGCGGTCTGGTCCTTGAGGCCGTAGTTGCCGTCGAGCCCGATGGTGTTTCCGGCGAGGAACCCGAGCACACCGAGCCGGTAGTTCAGCGTGACGAAGACCACCGGGGGGCCGGGCGTCCGCGACGTCGAGACGAACTGCGCCCCGTCGTACAGGTTCAGGTGGCCGGGCTGCAGGCCCTGGGCGGAGCCGCCCGAGCCGCTGATGAAGGCGCCGCCGTGGATGAAGACCATGACCGGCAGGGTTCCCGACCCGTCGGCCGTCACCTCCGGCGTCCACACGTTGAGGTAGAGGCAGTCCTCGCTCTCGTCGCCGCCGAGCAAGGGCAGCTCCCCTGCCTTCCCCTGCGGGCAGCGCGGGCCGAACTCGGTGGCCGGGATCTCCTGGAACGTGGGCGGGCGGGGATCGGTCCAGCGGAAGGCGCCGGTGGGCGGGTCGGCGTAGGGGATCCCCCGGTAGACGTGGATCGTGCCGCCGCCCGGGTCGGTGGTGGTGATGCCGCAGACCGCCTGACCGGAAGGCGACCCCGCCTGCGGCGCCAGGACGACGTCGATGCCGCTCGTGCAGGCGTTGTCGCCGCTGTAGAAGCGCAGCGGGCGCTCCGCAGCGGTCTTGCCGCGGACCTCGGGGGCCGGCTGCGACGACGAGCAGCCGGCGAGCGCGGCGGCGAGAAGGATCGCGGCGGGGATCGACGGGGCGACGGCGGTCCGGATCACGGTGGCCTCCTGGCCGGACCGCGACCCTCGGAGCCCGGCACGGGAAGGCGACCCGTTCGGGTGGAGCGGCGGTCCGGGGAAGGATCCGAGCCAGGGACGTGCCGCGGCGGCGCACGCGCAGGGACGCGGAACCACGGGTGAAGCCGTCCCGGGCGCCAGGGGTGTCGATGCACCCGGGGCGAATGCCACCCTTCCGGGCGGGCGCCACCCCGACCCGCCCTACCCGCTTCCCCGGTGCGGCTGCCCGTGCCGCTTCTCCAGCACCGCGTAGACCTCGGACGGCGTGACGTCGGCGGAGGCAAGCACCACGAACAGGTGGTAGAGCAGGTCCGCCGCCTCGTGGGCCAGGTGGTCCTTCGTGTCCTTCCCGGCGAGCAGCGCCTGGTGGGCCTCGTTCACCTCGTAGGCCTCCTCGGCGACCTTCTTGCGGGCCTTCGAGGGATTCTGCAGCAGCTCGCGGGTGTAGCTCTTCTCCGGCCCCGCCTCGGCCTTCCGCGACTCGATGGTGGCCCAGAGCCGGGCCAGGAATTGCTCGTTCGCCATGGTTCCTCCGGGCGCCTCAGGGCGCGGGATCGAAGCAGCTCCGCTTGCCGGTGTGGCAGGCCGGGCCGGTCTGCCGGACGCGGTAGAGCACGGCGTCGCCGTCGCAGTCGACGCGCACCTCCACCACCTCCTGCACGTGGCCGCTCGTGTCGCCCTTGCGCCACAGCTCCTTGCGGCTGCGCGACCAGTAGTGCGCCCGGCCCGTGCGGGCGGTGGCGACGAGCGCCTCGCGGTTCGCCCATGCCAGCATGAGGACCGTGCCGTCCTCCTCCTGGGCGATGACGGGGACGAGGCCGCGCTCGTCGAGCCGGATGGCCTCGAGCGGGACCACGACCGGGGCGCTCACGGGCGCACCTCGATCCCGCGCGCCGCGAGGAACGCCTTCGCCTCGCCGACCGTGTGCTGCCCGTCGTGGAAGATGGAGGCGGCGAGCGCGGCGTCGGCGAAGCGGAGCCCCTCGGCCAGGTGCTCGAGCGTGCCCACGCCGCCCGACGCGATCACCGGGACGTCGACCTCGCGGGTGACCCGCTCGAGCAGCTCGAGGTCGTAGCCGGCGCGGGTGCCGTCGCGGTCCATGCTGGTGAGGAGGATCTCGCCGGCTCCGCGCCGCGCCACCTCGCGCACCCAGGCGATGCCCTCCCGCCCGGTGGGGCGCGAGCCGCCCGCCACGTGGACCTCCCACGCGGCGGGGC